>JAFPAS010000023.1 GCA_017424205.1 Prevotella sp.
ATGACGATGTTACTTCTGTCAGAAAAGCGGCATCTGTATTTATCTGCACAGAATTTGCACGAATGTAAACCTGCTATATTACAAATAGTCATGAATCTGTGTGCAGATGTGCAGATTTTTAAATTAAAATGAATATAACATCTTTATTGTTAACCTCAAATCCTTTATTATTACCTTGAAACTTTTCTAAAATAAGGGGATGTGATGGAAAAGATAGAATTCTATCACTATATTTTAGAAGACAGAGATAGTTGCATTCTTATAAAAAAGAAGCCGCAGGGTCTTTCTCTTGACCCTGCGGACAATTCGAGTATTATTAAAGATCTCATTGTATAGTAATATCTCTAAAAGTGTGATATTCTATTATGAACGTTCTCTCAGCTTTTGTGTAAATTGTGTTACGCATTCAGCTTGCGGAGTTCTTGCATGAGCCTTTCTATCCAGTTTTCTCCATTCTCTGGCTGTAGCGTGTGAATGCCCAATCGGCTTGCGGCTTCGATGTTACGTGGTCCGTCGTCAAGGAACAGCGATTCTTCTGGAATGATATTCTCATGTTGCAGGACGTGCTGGTAGAAGCGGATATCGGGTTTCATTGCGCCAACTTCATAGCTGCGATATACAGCATCGAAATAGTGGCTGGCAGGCATGCCTTCAGGAGCATCGTTGTCTAAGCCTTGGCTGAAGCTGCTGCTCATGGCCCATGACATCATGTATGGGTTTGTGTTTGACAGCATTATAAGGCGATATCCCTGCTGCCTAAGTTCTTTTAATATGCTGATATTGCGTGCAGGCACTTCTTTTGCGTAGCCTAACCATGCCCATAGGCATTCATCGTGTGTGAGCTGCCGACCGCAAAGTTGCGATAGTTCTCTGCGGAATGTTTCTGTATCTATTGTTCCCTGTTCTATCTCGCCAAAGATTCCTCCCTGTGTGTATGCGTCAAGGTGTTTCTCGGCCTCACAGAGTCCGAGGGCACTGAAGCGGGCAATGGCTCTGGGATGGTCAAGGGTCATTATTACGCCACCAAAATCAAATATGATGTTTTTTATCATTGGTATGTCTGTAATGGTAAGGTTTGCGGTTCAAATATTCAAGATTGTCAGGCATGCTTCAGCGCAGACTGTATGCCCTATTTATACGTCTCCTAATATTTGTTAGCTCGCATTGTCAGTCTCTTTGGAATATGTCACGGGTGTAGACCTTGTCTGCAACGTCGTCGAGCGTGCTGTCGTATCGGTTTGCTATGATTGCGGCAGAGAGTTTCTTGAATTCGTTGATGTCGTTGATAACCTTTGAGCCAAAGAACGTTGTGCCGTCAGGTAGTGTTGGCTCGTATATGATTACGGTGGCGCCCTTAGCCTTTATGCGTTTCATGACACCCTGAATGGCAGACTGACGGAAATTGTCAGAGTTTGATTTCATCGTGAGGCGGTATACACCTATGACAGGTGCTGCGCCTCCGTCTGAAAATGTTGTGTCAGAAAGATATTCGTTGCGCTCAGAATATCCGTACCATCCAGCCTTGCGCAAGACAGCATCTGCAATGTAGTCTTTTCTTGTACGATTTGATTCGACTATGGCTGTCATCATCTGCTGCGGAACGTCTTCGTAGTTGGCGAGAAGCTGTTTTGTGTCTTTTGGCAGACAGTAGCCTCCATAGCCAAATGAAGGGTTGTTATAGTGGGTGCCGATGCGTGGGTCGAGCCCCACACCTTGTATTATGGCTTGCGAGTCGAGGCCTTTCATTTCTGCGTATGTATCTAATTCGTTGAAATATGATACGCGAAGAGCGAGGTATGTGTTTGCAAAGAGTTTTACGGCTTCGGCCTCTTTCATCCCCATGAACAGGACTTCAACATCTTTCTTTGCCGCACCTTCTTGCAGTAAGGCGGCAAAAGTGCGTGCGTGGTCTTCTAAATGATTTCCTGCAATAGCCTTGATGGCCTCATTCTCTTCATGAAATCGCGGGTCATCGATAAGTTTTGGGTAACCTACGATGATTCGTGAAGGGTAGAGATTGTCATAGAGGGCTTTGCTCTCGCGCAGGAACTCAGGAGAGAATAGCAGGCGCAGCTTGCGTTTTTCTGTGGCATAAGGGTTTTCTTCTGCCTCAGACTGAAATTTCTTCGCATAACGTGTGTATAACGAACGGCAGTAGCCTACGGGGATAGTAGACTTGATGACCATGACAGCATGCGGGTTAACCTCAAGTACAAGGTCTATGACTTCTTCTACGTGTGTGGTGTCGAAGTAGTTTTTTACAGGGTCGTAGTTGGTTGGTGCGGCAATTACAACATATTCTGCATCTGCATAGGCTTTGCGAGCATCAAGTGTTGCTGTAAGACGCAGAGGCTTTTCTGCAAGAAATTTTTCAATGTATTCATCTTGAATAGGCGATATGCGGCTGTTTATCATATCTACCTTCTCCTTTATCACATCAACAGCTGTGACATCGTGGTTTTGCGCAAGCAGGGTGGCTATAGACATACCCACATATCCTGTGCCGGCTACTGCTATCTTCATAGTCTTTGTATGTGTTTAGAACTTAGGGAAGATTAAGAAAACAGGATGGCATACCGCCGACTGAGAGACAGGTTGCCATCCTTGTTTTGAAAAAAATATTACCATGCGAACATAGGATAATCCTTCATGACGTCGTTTACCTTGCTGCGTACGCCTGCAATTACTTCTTCATTCTCAGGATCATTGAGTACGGTTTCAATAAGTTCGGCTATAAGTACCATCATGTCTTCCTTAGCACCACGTGTGGTGAGGGCTGGAGTTCCAAGACGAATGCCTGATGTCTGGAAAGCTGAACGGCTATCGAATGGCACCATGTTCTTATTGACGGTGATGTCAGCAGCTACAAGCGCATTCTCAGCAACCTTGCCTGTCAGTTCTGGATATTTAGAACGAAGGTCTACAAGCATAGAATGGTTGTCGGTACCTCCAGATACGATAGTGAAGCCTCGCTTTGTAAGTTCTGATGCAAGTGTGGCTGCATTTTTCTGAACCTGTGCAGCCCATTCTTTAAATTCTGGTTTCAATGCCTCACCAAATGCTACTGCCTTAGCTGCGATAACATGCTCAAGAGGTCCGCCCTGCTGTCCAGGGAATACAGCGGAATTGAGCAGCTGTGACATCTTTTTTACTACACCCTTTGGAGTCTTGAGTCCCCAAGGGTTGTCAAAATCCTTACCCATGAGAATTATACCACCACGAGGGCCACGGAGTGTCTTATGCGTAGTGGATGTTACGATGTGGGCGTATTTTACAGGGTTGTCCAGCAGGCCTGCAGCAATAAGTCCGGCAGGATGTGCCATATCAATCATAAGGAGTGCACCCACTTTGTCTGCTATCTCGCGCATACGCTTATAGTCCCATTCACGGCTGTATGCTGAGCCACCTCCAATGATTAGTTTTGGATGACATTCAATCGCAAGACGTTCCATTTCGTCGTAGTCAACACGGCCTGTCTCTTGATTGAGTTTATAGCCTACAGGCTTATATAATATGCCAGATGTGTTAACTAATGAACCATGTGAAAGATGACCGCCATGGTCAAGATCCATGCCCATAAATGTGTCGCCAGGCTTAAGAACTGCAAGAAGAACAGCGGCATTAGCTTGTGCACCAGAGTGTGGCTGCACATTTGCATATTCTGCACCGAAAAGCTGGCAGATGCGGTCAATGGCGAGTTGCTCAACTTTGTCAACAACTTGACAGCCGCCATAATAGCGTTTGCCTGGGTATCCTTCAGCATATTTGTTTGTAAGGCATGAACCCATGGCACGCATGACGTCGTCACTTACAAAGTTTTCACTGGCGATAAGCTCCATTCCATGATGCTGTCGCTGGTTCTCCTGTTCGATGAGATCGAATACTTCCTGATCTTTAATCATAATTGCTTCTCTTAACTCTGACATTTATGTGTAATATTCTGCCAGAGCATCTTTTTTATTATTAATACTAATACTTACGAATTTTAAAGTATGTGAGGGGTGTGTGTGCTGCTTGATGATGCTGTGCGTGTCAGAAACAGACTAACATAGTTTCACCTTGCTGATATCCTGAACCTTGTCGCAGTAGCGGCAGCGCAGTTCGGCAGTGTGAGAGTTCTTGTCGACTATATGGAAGTGTGTGCGCATAGGCTCATTGTTTGTTATGCACTTCGGGTTGTTGCATCTGACAATGCCGATAAGCTCATCAGGCAACGCCACTGTTTTCTTCTCAACAACCTCATAGTTCTTTATAATGCTGAGGACAACCTTGTTGGCTACGACAGACAATTGGTTTATCTCCTCGTCTGTAAAATATTTGTCCTCGACTTTGATGATGCCTTTCTTTCCTAATTTCTTCGACAAGTAGTTTAGACCGATTGTAACTTGTGAGTTAAGCTTGTCAAGCTCCAATAGGGTTGCAACCTGAAATGTCTTGTCTGCTGGAATATGGTCAATGACTGTGCCATTCTCTATTGCCGCAACGAGGCGTTCTTTCTTGCTCATAGACATATATGTATATTTAGGGGCTGAACTCTTTCTGCCGAGAGTGGGGCAGAATGACTTGCCTTCAAAGAGTTATTGTTAATGGTGAGAATCTTTTTTTCTTGCAAAAATTGGCTTGCCGCAAACCCGTTTGGCAGGCTATTATTTGCCGATGATAGTCTTGTCATTCTTTACCTCGTCGAGCGAGATGCCAAGCGTATGACAGAATATTGCCTCGCGTGCAAATAGTCCGTTGCCCGCCTGCTGAATGTAGTATGCGTGCGGGTCGTCATCCACATCGTATGATATCTCGTTAACTCTCGGCAGCGGATGCAGAATGCGCATATTCTCCTTTGCCTTCACCAGCATATCCTGTTTCAGGATGTATACGTTCTTCACTCTCTCATACTCCATGAGGTCAGAGAAGCGCTCTTTCTGTACGCGCGTCATATAGATGATGTCGGCATCTTTTATGACTTCTTCGTCAAAATTCGTGTGCTCAACGAATTTTATTCCGTAAGTGTCGCAGTAGCGCTTGTATTCGTCTGGCATAGCCAGCTCTTTTGGCGAGATAAAATGGAAAGTCGGGTTGAAATGTCGCATAGCAGTAATTAGCGAATGCACCGTACGGCCGTATTTCAAGTCGCCTACAAGATATATGCAGAGGTTGTCAAGCGTTCCCTGGGTTTTGTAAATAGAATATAAATCTAACAGACATTGTGAAGGATGCATATGTGCTCCATCTCCAGCATTGACAACGGGCACCGGAGAGACTTCGGCAGCATACAGCGCCGCTCCCTCAATATGGTGGCGCATGACAATGACATCAGCATAATTGGCTACCATAAGTATCGTGTCCTTCAGCGTCTCGCCCTTTGTCGCACTCGTAACCTTGGCATCGGTAAATCCAATGACACGGGCGCCAAGACGATTTGCAGCTGTCTCGAAACTTAGGCGTGTGCGTGTTGACGGCTCAAAAAATAATGTCGCAACAACACGTCCCTTTAATAGCTCGCGGTTAGGATGTCTTTCAAACTCCTCAGCCATGTCAAGAAGATAGAGAATTTCTTCTTTCGACATATCGGCAATAGTAACAAAATCCTGTTTCTGCATTATAAAAAAGTGTCTTATGTAAGATTTGAGTGCGAAGTTAGCAATTAATTTTCAAAAAACATCAGTTTTTCCAAATTATTATTGTATTTTTGCAGAAATATTTTACAATATGTTGATATGGCAAAGAAAATAGTATATATTTTGTGGGGCATGCTCGCAGCCGGTGTCCTGGTGATTGTAATAGGGTTTGTTGGTATTTGGAACGGATGGATAGGCTATATGCCTCCTGTGGAAGATTTGCAGAATCCGATAGATAAATACGCAACGCAGATTTATTCGTCTGACGGAAAGGTTATCGGTACGTGGAATCTTAATAAGGATAACAGAATCCATGTGCCATACGATAGCATATCGCCAAAATTGATAGAGGCCCTCATAGCAACAGAGGATATTCGCTTTTATGAACACTCAGGAATAGACTTCTGGGCTTTAGGACGTGCCGTGGTAAAACGCGGACTCTTCGGACAGGAGAGTGCTGGCGGCGGCTCTACTATTACGCAGCAGTTAGCAAAACAGCTCTACTCAGAACATGCCCATTCTACTCTCGAACGATTGATGCAAAAACCTATAGAATGGGTGATTGCCGTAAAACTTGAGAGATTCTATACAAAGGAGGAAATCATCACGATGTATCTTAACTATTTTGATTTCCTGCATAATGCTGTAGGCATAAAAATGGCTGCTAATACGTATTTCGGAAAAGACCCAAAGAACCTTAATGTCGTAGAGGCTGCTACACTTGTCGGACTATGCAAGAATCCATCATACTATAATCCCGTGAGATATAGAGAAAGGGCAGAACAGCGAAGAAATACCGTTCTGCACCAGATGCTTAAGGCAGAATATATTACTGAGGCAGAATATGCTGAGAATAAAGCTCTTCCGCTGGTATTAAACTTTAAGACGTTAGACCACAAAGAAGGCTCGGCAACATATTTCCGTGAATTCCTCAGAAAATATATGACTGCCAAGAAACCGCAACGAAAGAACTATCCGTCGTGGGCTTCTACACAATATTATATTGACTCTATTGCGTGGGAGCAGGACCCGCTGTATGGCTGGTGTAACAAAAATGTCAAGAAGGACGGAACAAACTATAATGTATATACAGACGGCTTGAAAATTAGAACTTCGATAAACTCTAAGATGCAGAAATATGCAGAAGAAGCTGTCTATAAACATGTTGCGAAATATTTACAGCCGCTTTTTGACAAGGAGAATAAAACTAAACCGAATGCTCCTTTTACATCGCAGTTAACACAGAAGCAGATAAATGATATTTTGATGCGTTCTATGAGACAAAGCGAGAGATGGCGCGTGATGAAAGAACAGGGACATAGCGAAGAGGATATAAAAAAGGCTTTTAATAAGAAAACGGAAATGACCGTATTCTCTTATCACGGAAATATTGACACCCTCATGTCTCCGATTGACTCAATTAGATACTATAAGTCATTCCTGCGTGCAGGATTTATGAGCATTGACCCGAAAACTGGCGAGGTGAAGGCATATGTCGGCGGTTTGAATTATCATCATTTCCAATACGATATGGTTATGCTTGGACGCCGACAGATAGGTTCTACAATTAAACCTTTCCTGTATTCGCTTGCAATGGAAAATGGATTTACTCCATGCGATTTGGCACCAAATGTTCAGCAGACGTACAACGTAGCTGGACAATCATGGACACCACGCAATTCGTCTCGGGCAAGATACGGCGAGAATGTGACACTGAAATGGGGATTGCAACAATCAAACAACTGGATTTCTGCTTATCTGATGTCCAGACTTAATCCACAGCAATTAGTCACGCTCATGCAGAAATTCGGCATAGATTCGCCTGATATCCATCCGTCTATGGCTCTCTGTCTCGGACCATGTGATGTTAGTGTTGGCGAGATGGTGAGCGCATATACCACATTCGCTAATAACGGTATTAGATGTGCGCCACTGTTCGTTACGCGAATTGAAGATAATGAGGGAAATGTCATTGCTGACTTCCAGACACGTATGACTGAAGTCATCTCGCAAGAGGGCACATACAAGATGCTCGATATGCTGCAGGCGGTCATACAGGGCGGTACGGGCTCAAGACTAAGGTATAAATTCAATATCGAGGGACAAATAGCAGGAAAGACCGGTACGACGAACCGCAACTCTGATGCTTGGTTTATGGGTATAACGCCAGAACTCGTTTCTGGCTGCTGGGTCGGAGGCGAAGACAGAGATATACATTTCGGCTCAATGACTTACGGACAGGGTGCGGCAATGGCTCTTCCGGTATGGGCGTATTATATGAAGAAAGTATACGACGATAAATCTTTAGGCTATAGCACGAGTGCTACATTTGATCTGCCTGCTGATTTTAATCCGTGCAATAAAATGTTCCAGGATGTCATACTCGACGAGTCAGAGGCTGACCCTATGCTATTTGAGGAGATTATAGAATAGTAAAACTGATAAAAAACTTTATAGGGAAATGACTGTCATATATCCATCTCCGATATTTGGTCCTGTTAAGTCACGACGTTTGGGCATCTCGCTGGGAATAAATCTTCAGCCTGATGATGGCAAGCTTTGTTCGTTTGATTGCCTGTATTGCGAGTGCGGGTTGAATAAGCAAAGGCTTACAAGAAAGAAACGTCCAAGTCGAGATCTTGTTAAGGCTAAACTTGAGGAATGCCTTGTAATGATGAAAAAAGAAGGTGCATTACCCGATGTGCTGACTTTTGCAGGAAACGGAGAGCCAACAGGACATCCTGACTTCCTGAATATCATCAAGGATACAATAACGCTTAGGAATCACTATTGTCCTGATGCAAAAATATCAGTGCTTAGCAATGCCACATTATGTGACAGGCAGGAGGTGTTTGACGCCTTGATGCTTGTTGACAATAACATCCTTAAACTTGACACTGTATGCAATGAATATATACGGATTGTCGATAGACCTGCACAGCCTGGCTATGACGTGCGGAATGTTGTAAAATGGATTAAACGATTTAATGGACATTGCATCATCCAGACTATGTTCCTGAAGGGGCGTGGCGTAGCAGATGCTGACGAAGGAAGCATTACGGTTGATGTTAACAACGTCAAGGAGGAGTATATCGCCCCATGGATTGAGGCATTAACTGAGATAGCTCCTCAGAAAGTTATGATTTACACTATTGACCGCGAAACGCCAGTCAGATGGTTAGAGAAAGCAACGCACGAAGAACTTGATGCTATTTGCGAACGGGTAAGGCGGTGCGGCATAGATTGCTCTGCTTCATATTGATTTCGTAACCATCCTATTCTTAATGCACGGAAATGCTTTCTGTGTGTGAATTAGCATTCCCAAAATAAAAGTTGAGCCCATTGCTGCAGATAGCAGAATGAGCTCAACTGTTTTTTTATTAATCTCAAATATATTATTTGTATTACTTCTTGTTGTAGAATGGAGTGTTGTATGTCAGACGCAGGTAGTCCTTTGCTGGGCAGATAACAAGCTGTGTGCCGTCTTCAGATACAGTGTATTTTACATAATCTCCCACTTTCTCTGTCTGGTGGTAAACTACATTGAAAAGCTTTACAGCTGTCTCATATGCGTTCTCCATGTTGTTCAATGGGATGTCAACAATCAGCTGTGCGATTTTATTCTTCTCTGTTACGTCATTGTAGTTTATTGAAAGGAAAATCTCATTACCCTTGCACATACCTTTGAGACAGCCGCGTGTGTCGTCATATACGTAACCCTTCATACCTATTTGGCGTGTAATCTCAATTGCATTGCCATTAAGATCAATACCGTCAAACTCAAATGCACTTGCAGAAATGCTCATCATGAGCGAAACGAATGCGAAAATAAATTTCTTCATAGTTTGTTAAATGTTATTGATTATTATTTCTAATTCTTATTTCTTGTATGATAATTTGGATGCAAAAGTACATATTATTCCCCAAATATATCGCTTTATATCTCTATATTTCTTCTAATTTAGTCTTTATTAACATTAAAGTGTTACAGGTGGTGTTTTTTTTGGATGCCTTGCGTCAATAAATAACTTCATGTTTGTGTGCTCTAATCATTATTCCGCAAATTAAAATATTCCGCTACAAACTTAGAGAGTAATATATTTGGGGTAGGGGATAAGTAGTGTACAAAAAAAGCTCTCACCAGAAAAGGTGAGAGCTTATGATATGTATTGTGATTAATCTTCCCAGTTTTCTGCTGCCTTGCGTACATATGACTTGTAGCGCAATTGAGCCATCTTCTTAGCCTGAGCGAAGAGTTCCTCTGCTTCTTCTGGATAAGCCTTCTTAACAGATAGGTAACGAACCTCACCGTCAAGGAAGTCCTGGAAGAGATCCCAGTTAGGCTCCTTAGAGTCAAGAGAGAATGGGTTCTTGCCCTGCTCTGCAAGCTCTGGGTTATAACGCCACAAGTGCCAGTAGCCACACTCAACAGCACGGCGCTCTTCTTCCTGTGAGCGTCCCATGCCACCCTTAATCTTCAGACCGTGGTTGATACATGGAGCGTATGCTATAACGAGAGATGGGCCGTGGTAAGCTTCTGCCTCGCGGAATGCCTTCAGACACTGAGCATTGTCAGCACCCATAGCAACCTGAGCAACATAAACGTAACCGTATGTTGTGGCAATCATACCGAGGTCCTTCTTGCGGATGCGCTTGCCTTGTGCTGCAAACTGTGCGATTGCGCCGAGCGGAGTAGCCTTAGATGCCTGACCGCCAGTGTTAGAGTAAACCTCTGTATCGATTACGAAGATGTTGAGGTCTTCTCCTGATGCGATAACGTGGTCAAGACCGCCATAGCCGATGTCGTAAGATGCACCGTCACCGCCGATAATCCACTGCGAACGCTTGATGAGATAATGGTCAAGAGTCTTGAGTTCCTTGCAAACCTCGCAGCCAGATTCTGCACCAGCAGCAATCATTGGCTTCAGAATTTCTGCAAGACGTTTTGTCTCTTCAGCATCCTCGCACTTCTCAATCCATTCCTGTGCAGCTGCCTTGTATTCAGCAGGAGCGTTCTCGTTAGCAATAACCTGCTGGAAGAGGAATGCAACGCGCTCCTTCATCTTCTTGTTACCCATTACCATACCAAGACCGAATTCGCAGAAGTCTTCGAACAGTGAGTTGTCGAATGCAGGACCCTGTCCCTTCTCATTTGTTGTATATGGTGTAGATGGGATAGATGCAGAGTAGATAGATGAGCAACCTGTAGCGTTAGCAATAATTTCACGGTCGCCGAAGAGCTGTGAAATAAGTTTTACGTATGGAGTTTCACCGCAACCTGAACATGCGCCAGAGAATTCGAAGAGAGGAGTTGCGAACTGTGAGTTCTTTGGATTAGCCTTGATGTCAACAAGGTTCTGCTTAGAAACGACATTGTCAACAAGCCAGTCCCAATCCTTTGCGAGTTTCTTCATATCCTCAGCATCAGGGTTGTATGTTACCATCTTGAGAGCCTTAACGTTTTCGCCAGTCTCCTTGTTCTTCTTTCCTGGACATACGTCAACACAGTTGCCGCAACCGAGACAGTCAAGTACAGAAGGCTCGATTATGAAGTGCATTCCCTTGAGAGCTGCAGGAGCCTTGATTTCCTGTGTCTGGATGTCAATGCCCTTGAGTTCTTCGTCAGTAAGGACGAATGGACGTATAGCAGCGTGAGGACAAACGAATGAACACTTGTTACACTGTATACAGTTCTCTACGTCCCATACAGGAACGAATGCTGACACACCGCGCTTCTCCCAGCGTGCGCTTCCGTTATACCATGTGCCGTCAACAGTGTCATACTTAACGAAGTCAGAAACCTTCAGAAGGTCGCCAGCCTGTGCGTTGATAGGACGAACGAGGTCTTTTACGAATGCTGGAGCGTTATCCTCAACAACAGCGTCGTCAGCAAGGTTAGCCCATGCAGGGTCAACTGTCAGCTGCTTGTATTCGCCACCGCGGTCAACAGCTGCATAGTTCTTGTCGATAATGTCCTGTCCCTTCTTGCCGTAAGACTTAACGATGAACTTCTTCATCTGCTCAACGGCGAGGTCGACAGGGATTACTTCTGTGATGCGGA
>JAFPAS010000276.1 GCA_017424205.1 Prevotella sp.
AAGACATTCGTGCAACTCTTCCAGACTCTTTACAGTGCTTTGCCAGTGTCTGGCAGCGATACAGAGCCAATGATGAACGTGCTGGCATGGCGTGTAGCTGACGAAACATTGTGTGTTGTCTTCCCGCGCAAGAAACACCGTCCGGCATGTTACGATACAACTTTCATGGTTTCGCCAGGAGCACTTGATATGGCGGGATTGATAATCACGCCACGTGAAGAAGACTTCAGCAGAATGACAGCAACAGACATTGCAGGCATATTGCGCGAAGTAACGCTTACAGCAGGAGAAGTTGAGAAGGTTGCAGAGACTATAGAGCGAATGACCGGTCAGAATGACGACAATGACCTGGTTATAGATTTTATACCAGACGTAAAGGTCGGAATTATCTCTGGAGAGGAAATCAGATTTACCCTTAATGCTCCGTACGACGCTAAGGGCGAAACGCTGACAGGTGAGCAGATAGTGAAATTCTCTGATGGCTGTATCCTGTGGAATGGCAATCAGTATCGCGAACTTGCATTCATGCCGTCAGCAGTTGCTCCGTCATCAAGTCAGCGGCCATCGTTTACGATACATGACGTAACGATAGGTGTAAATTTCCATTGGCAGAGACAAGAACGCCAGACATTCAACGGCATGTTACGTTTTGTCGTACACGAAGACAAGATATGTGCTATTAACGAACTTCCGGTAGAGGATTATCTTGCCAGTGTAATATCTTCTGAGATGTCAGCATCAGCGTCGCTCGAACTTTTGAAGGCTCATGCTGTAATATCACGTTCGTGGATATTGGCGCAGATAAAGCGCAGACATGAAGAGCAGGAGGCAGGCAGCGGCTTTTTCTCTTTTGTTAAGAAAGATAATGAGCTAATCAGATGGTATGACCGCGAGGACCATACTATATTCGATGTGTGTGCTGACGACCATTGCCAGCGTTATCAGGGCATCACTCGCCAGACTCTGCCGCAGGTGCTTCAGGCTGTGAACGACACATGTGGTGAGATACTTGTGTCTGAAGATGAGATTTGCGATGCACGTTTCTCAAAATGCTGTGGAGGCGTGACAGAAGAATACCGCTTCTGCTGGGAGAATATCAATAAGCCATATCTCGTCTCGGTAGCAGACCCTTACTGCAACACCTCTGACACCAAAATACTACGCCAGGTGCTGAACAACTACGACCAGGAAACACATGACTTCTACAGATGGCAGGTGACTATCTCAAAGGAGAAAGTGCGCAGACTGCTCATGGAGAAGCTGCATATCAATCTTGGTAATATAGTCACTATGGAAGCGATGGAGCGAGGTAAGAGCGGCAGAATCTCACGCCTTAAAATCATAGGAACAGAAGGGTCGTTCACTATCGGAAAGGAACTGGAAATCCGTCGTGCATTGTCTGACACACATTTATATAGCTCGGCATTTGATATTGAAGTGCATAATAATGAGTTTGTGCTGAAAGGCAAAGGATGGGGACATGGTGTCGGACTCTGTCAGATTGGTGCAGCCGTAATGGGCGAGCAAGGATTTAAATACAAGGATATACTGCAGCATTATTATAAGAATGCTGATATCCGCAAGATATATAAATAAGCTTGCTTATGGCATATGGCAACGACCTCGGGCATTGGGGAGAAGATATCGCCGTGGAATACATGACAGGAAACGGCTGGTATCTCAGACATCGCAATTGGTGTTATGACGGCATTGAGATTGACCAGGTCTACATAGACGAAGAAGACAGCATCTTGGTATTTGTAGAGGTTAAGACACGCTCTACCGATATGTACGGCAACCCGTCAGAGGCTGTTGATGCAGAGAAACGCCGCCGCATAGTGCATGCCGCTGCCGCATATCTCTCGGCATTTAAGAAAGAGAATCGTGAAGTGCGGTATGACATCATCAGTATTATTGGCACACCTGACACACAGCATACAATACGTCATATAGAAGACGCATTCACGATGCTCGATCCATACGAAGACTTCTCTGTGTCACGCCGCTATCGAATATAGTGGCAATTCGACAACGGCAATCGCAGGAAGGATTAAAGGTTAATGGTTAAGGTTTAATGGTTAACGTCATCGTTGTCGTTTAAGCTTTAATGACGATCTGTACTCTGTTTTTCTTCCGTTTGGTGCGCGAACAGCTCATGCTGGCAACAGATTACGAAAAACGTGAACGATAATGATGACGGCCCTCATACCCTCACAAGATAAAACTTCTGTAAAAAGAAAATAGAAAAGATGATACGCAATGAAATAACATTCGACCGCTTTATACGCTGGGTTATCGTTGGACTGATAATCCTCGCAGTATTCTTCGGGGTCAACTACCTCAGTCAGGCGCTGCTGCCATTCTTCGTGGCATGGTTCCTGTCATACCTTATCTTTCCTGTTGTGCGCATTGTTGAGAAAAGTCTGCACATACGTTGGCGTGCTCTGTCCATCTTTATAACCATGATACTGTTAGTCGGAGCACTGACAGGTATTGTGTGGGCTATAATCCCTCCGATGATAGAGCAGTTCGAAAAATTAGGCAGTCTGGCTATCAGCTACATACACAGCAAGACACAGATAACCAGCATACCCGACACATTAGGCGCATTGCTTATAGATAATAGAAATGTCATTGAGAGTTTCTTCCGCTCCAAGGATTTTACAGAGATGGTAAAGACCGTAGCACCAGGTGTTATGGGAGTGGTGTCAGAAACGTTCAATGTGCTATACAGCGTTATTGCTTCATGCATTGTGCTGCTTTATATGTATTTTATACTCTACGACTACGAATATCTGACAGAGAAATGGGTGAAGATCTTCCCTGTTTCAAGTCGCACCTTCTGGCAGTCTGTCATGAGCGATGTTGAGCGTGCCATGAATAGTTACGTCAGAGGACAGTCGCTCGTTTCGTTCATTATGGCAGTGCAGTTCTGCGTCTTCTTTACTATTATAGACTTCCCGATGGCAATAGGTCTGGGCATATTGATTGG
>JAFPAS010000277.1 GCA_017424205.1 Prevotella sp.
ACAGCACATTCCGAGGGTGCAGCAGTCTTACGTCAATTGTTATTCCAGAATTGGTAAAGTCAATATGGGGTGATGCATTCTACAATTGCAGCAATCTGAAATCTGTTGTGATTGGCAGCAGCGTTACTAATATAACTAACTACTCATTCATGGGGTGTCCTGCCATCAGAACAATCATATGCAAACCAACAACACCTCCTGTGTTCAATGACGAATCATATAATTTCGAAGTCTATAGCGATGCTGTGCTGTATGTCCCAGCCGGATGCACATCAGCCTACCAGAATGCAGAAGTATGGAGGAAGTTCAAGAACATCGCCGAGGAGGGACAGGACGTAAAACAGTGTGCCACACCAGTCATAACATTCGCTGACGGCAACCTGCATTTCTATTGCGAGACAGCCGGAGCAGAATGCCAGTACACCCTCACTACAAACGATACGCAGACAAGTTTCAAGCCTGCGAAGAGCAACACTGTGGCACTCTACTCTTGCTACAACATCACAGCCTATGCCATGGCTGACGGATATAAGAACTCCGACCAGGTAAAAGCCACACTCTATTGGACAAAAGACAATGCAAATGTCGACACAAATATCAATACAACAGAGACACGTGGCATCATGACAACCTTCTCTGACGGACTGCTCACCGTATCTGGTCTGCACAATCAGGAGACAGTGAAGTTCTATACCACAAACGGAGTGCTCCTCCACACCACAACAGCACAGGACGGAAAGGCAAGCTTCGCAGTCGGCGCTGGCACAAGCGTGGTTGTGGTAGGCATCGGCTCAGACAGCTTCAAGGTGATATGCCAGTAGGCGACAATGTGAATGGTTAATGGTTGTTCTGTTATAAATAAAACAGGTAAAACATTTAAAACTTTCTTTCCGAACACGGATTACGCAGATTTACGCGGATCTATTTAAGACAAAACATGAATTTACGTAAAATTTACGGTAATTCGCGTTAAACTATAAAATAGAACATAAATGCCCATGAATTAATCATAAATTTACGAATAATTTACGGTAATTCGCGTTAAAACGATAACCCTTAACCCTTAAACTTTAACCCTTAAACATTAAACCTTAAACGATAAACCATTAACCCATTAAACAAAAATAGAATAGCAATCAAGATAATTCATGCAACGCATCATAACATTCCTAATAGCACTGACACTGTGCGCAGCCATGCCTGCACAGACAAACAGCAAAGCAAAGCAGCGCACCACAACGTCAAAGACAGCGAGGAAGGCTTCTGCTGGAAAGAAGAAGACAGCGGCAAGCAAGACATCCACACGAAACAAGAAGACATCCGTAAAGAAAAAGGCGGCACGCCCCACAAACGCTTCAATCAAAGGACTGGAGCGCGAGAGAGCCGCTGTGCAGAGAAAACTCAGAGCACAGCAGGCACAGCTGCGTAAGAATAAGGAGAATGTCAAGAAAGGACTGCACAATCTCATGCTCATCTCAAGCGATATAGAGACACAGCGCCGTTCTATCGATAGCATCAATGCCGACATCAAAACCATCGAGCAGAACATCAAGCTCCTCAACGGACAGCTCCTCACTCTCAATCAGCAACTGACTGAGAAACGCGAGGGATACATCCGAGCCGTGCGACACATGAATCGTCGCAACACCTTCCAAGACCGTGTGATGTTCATCTTCTCCGCAGAGTCATTCACACAGATGTACCGCCGCATGCGCTTCATGAAAGACTATGCTGCCTATCAGAAACTGCAGGGCGAGCAGCTCAAGCAGAAACAGTTAGAGATACAGCAGAAGCAGAAGCAGCTCGAAGAGGCCCTCGACGAGAAGAGCCGTCTTCTCTCAAAAGGTCAGAAAGCGCAGGAGCAGCTCAAGCTAAAGCAGGACGATCAGCAGAAGGTCGTAAAGCGGTTGCAGAAACAACAGAAGACCATACAGAGCGTCATTGACGAGCAGAAGAAGAAAGACGATGCGCTGAATGCTCAGATTGAAGCCGAGATAGCCAAGGAGGTAGAGCGTGCCCGACTGCGTGCTGAAGCCGAAGCGAAGAAGCGTGCTGCCGAAGAGGAGGCACGCCGTAAGAAAGCTGCAGAAGAACTGGCACGCAAGAAAGCCGAAGCACAGCGCCGTGCCGAAGAGAACGCACGCCGCATAGCCGAGGCAAAAGAGGCTGAGCGCAAGGCGAAAGCCGAAGCAGAAGCGAAGCGCAATACAGCAGAGCGCGAACGTGCAGAACAGAAAGCACGCGAGGCAGAGGCAGCACGTGTAGCAGCCGAGCGTAAGGCAGAAGCAGAGCAGCGCCGTTCAGAGAAAGAGGTGGCACAGGCAAAGAAAGAGACAGAGATGCGTCCTGCCGTAGCCGTCGACGACCTGAAGATGAGCGGCAGCTTCGAGAAGAACCGTGGCCGTCTGCCTATGCCTATCACTGGTTCTTACCGCATCGTGTCACACTACGGTCAGTATAGTGTCAACGGTCTGCCAAACGTCCGACTCGACAATAAAGGCATAAACATCCTCGGCACTGCTGGTTGCTCAGCCCGCGCCATATTCGATGGTGAGGTAAGCGGTGTATTCGGCTATGCCGGCGAGATGGTAGTCATGGTGCGCCACGGACTCTATATCTCCGTATACTGTAATCTGAAGGATGTCAGCGTGAAGCGCGGACAGAAGGTCAGCACAGGTCAGCGTCTCGGCACTGTCGGCAACAACAACATCCTGCAGTTCCAGCTCCGCCGCCATTCAGCAAAGCTCAATCCAGAGCAGTGGCTGGGAAGGTGATTGTGAGGGATTAAGGGGTAAAGGTTAAGGGTTTAAGGTTTAATGGTTAATGGTTATCGTTTTAACGCGAATTACCGTAAATTATCCGTGAATTTATGATTTCGTCCTCGTGTTTTTACTGTTTTGTCTTAAACAATTCCGTGTAAATTCATAACCCGTTTTAATATGGCTGACCCACTGACACCCGAACAGCGACACAGATGCATGTCACGCATTCGTGCCAAGGACACGAAGCCCGAGATGCTCGTAAGGCGTTATCTGCATTCACGCGGATTCCGCTATCGTCTCAATGTGCGTCGCTTGCCAGGCACACCAGACATCGTGCTGCGTAAATACAAGACAGCCATATTCATACACGGCTGCTTCTGGCACGGACACGAAGGCTGCCGTCTGTATGTTCCGCCAAAGTCAAACACACACTACTGGACAGAGAAGATATCACGCAACATAGAGCGTGACACCATCGCCTGTGCGAAGCTCCATCAGCTCGGATGGCACACACTCGTCATCTGGGAATGTCAGCTGAAGCCACACGAGCGAGACAACACTCTCTCACATCTGGAGTACATACTCAGCACCACCTATCTCAACGACCGCAGGACAAACCGCCCCAAGCCTTACGCCACCCCAGAAGAGCAGCAGATATATATGGCAGCAGAAGAAATGCCATAAGCATACAGACATTCCCCCGCCCTATTATATAATTAGGAGAAGACCGCAAGTCTTCTCCTAATTTCGTTTTATATGACCAGAACGAGAGAGAAAGGCAATTAACATTTATTCGTCAAACATTCCTCTAATTTAATTGTATCCACAATTTACTTTAGCACTATGTTAACGATATAGTTTCATTTTAATTCTGTTCACATTTTTTTGTAACTTTGTTGACAAATAACTAAACATCTATGGCACAAAGAAACGTAATTATGCTCCATATTTTAGAGCATAACATTTATGAGTTTTATGGTTCGCCAGCTTCACTTTACGACAAACATTCTTCTGCTGAGTTGCTTATAAGCCAGAAATCTTTAAACAATTTTTTCAGCAAACAAGCACTTTCTGGTAATCCATTAATCTACAAGAATGACTATTGTGAGATATACAAGGACGAACTATATGTAAAGCCAACTACTAGAGGCAGAAAAAAAGAAAATACAATTGATTAAGCTAACATTAATAATCTAAAATCATGTATTATGGTATAGATATTTTTTCAGGAGCTGGAGGTCTGAGCCTTGGCGCGGCAATGGCTGGTATAAAGATAACACACGCTGTTGAAATAAATGAAAGTGCTGCCAAAACATTTATAAAAAATCACAAAGGTGCACAAATACATCAGACAGATATAAAAGATGTAAAATCTGAGGCTCTTGTTTCTCAGGAGAAACCTGTTTTCGTAATCATGGGTGGTCCACCATGTCAGGGATTTTCTATGTCAAATACACGTTCTAGGAACATGAACAATGATAAGAATTATTTGTTTTTAGAATTTGTGAGACTGGTGCGAGAAATAAAGCCCTTATGGTTTGTTCTAGAAAATGTTTGGGGATTGACGACTATTAATAAGGGAGAAACTCAAACAATGATTGAAGATTGTTTCCGTGCTTTAGGATATACTGTTAATTCTAAAGTTTTATGGGCATCCGATTACGGCGTACCCCAATGCAGAAATCGTTTCTTTATGGTAGGAAACCTTCATGGAATCAATTTTGAATTCCCTGAACCATATGATTACAAGGTCAGCGTTGAAGAGGCAATCGCAGATTTGCCAATTCTTACAAACGGTGATATGATAGAAAATGCGCCATACGCTGTAAAATTTAATGATGCCAGCAACTACGCAAAGCTAATGCGTATAAAATCTCATATTGCGACACAAAACTATGTATCAAGAAATAACGATATAGTTATTGAACGATATAAACACATCAAACAAGGTCAAAACTGGAGATCTATACCTGACGTCTTAATGCAAAACTATACAGATAAGGGACGTTGTCATAGTGGCATATACAAAAGACTTGTTGCTAATAAACCGTCTGTGGTAATCTCAAATTATCGAAAAAGCATGCTTATACATCCTCATCAAAATAGAGGGATTTCTGTAAGAGAAGCGGCTCGCCTACAAAGTTTTCCAGATGATTTCATATTCGAAGGTCCATTATCACATATCCAGCAACAAATAGGTAATGCTGTTCCACCATTGTTAGCAAAAGCCGTATTTCAACAAATCATAAAACTTGAGAAAGAACATGAGCAAAGATAAAGTTAATATTCCAAAGGCATCTACACTCATGGGATCTATGCGTTCAATGGGGTATTCCTTTGAGGCTGCTATTGCTGATGTTATAGATAATAGCATTAGTGCAAATTGTAACATGGTCAAACTATTTTTTCCATCAGAACCAATAGATGATCTTGTTGTAGGAATATTAGATGATGGAGAAGGAATGTCTGCTGATGTTCTTTTTGAGGCGATGCGATATGG
>JAFPAS010000278.1 GCA_017424205.1 Prevotella sp.
GTGACACACTTTGCCACTGTTTCCATCCATAATCTCTGGCTGCTTCTGGCGGCACGCATCGTGCTGGCGGCAGTGCTCTATTATGCCATAATGCGCATCGCCAGAGTGCAGATTCTGTTAGAGTGTGAGCAGTTTCTGATGAGACGCAGGAAATAAAACAGCAGGAATAGCACTACTATACATACAATCACATATTACTATATATACGGGCACATGTTGCCATATATACAAATAAGCGGGACAGCATGATGCCATCCCGCTTATTTGTTTCTTATTCCTATACGTCGGATTTTATTTCTTCAGTTTCGCAAATATCCACAGTACGATTACCGCACCTACTGTGCCAGTGATGATGCTGCCGATAGTGCCGTTCATGTCAAGTCCAAACAGACCGAACAGCCAGCCGCCTACTACACCGCCAAGAATACCGAGGAAGAGGTTGACCCAGCAGCCGCTGCCCTCACCCTTCTGCAATTTGCTTGCTATATAGCCGCAAATAATACCAATGATAATACCTTCAATCATAATTAAAATCGTTAATGAAGTTATTTATAATATAATTGTCTTAATGAAACACTACGCATATCTGTATATTACGATATGCCTTCTTTACGCCATTGCGCTGACAGTGGAAACCGCCTACGTGCCAGTTGCTCTACCGGCTTCCGCTGTCAGCCTTTATGTTTGTATCCGTAAGGATTACTTAGTGAAGCGAATCCAGTCAACATCGAGGAATGCTCCGTCGTTGTTCTTTGTAGGACGTGAATTGAAGAATCCTACCTTCGCACCAATCCACTTGCCTTCCTTGACAGCGTATGGCTCTCCCCACTTCTGGAATTTCTTGCCGTCGAAGCTGTAATAGAACTGTGCGGCAGACTTGATGCCATTACCTATGCCAGAGCTCTTAACAACTGCGCGAACGTAGATGTCAGGTGTTGCAAAGCGAGGCTGCGGAATATCATCAACAGCATACTTCTGTGTGTATGGCTTCTCCATCTCCTTCAGTTCGATAGGCATCTCTGCGAGAGTCTTCTCCTCCTTGCCCTTCATAGCTCCCTCACACTTTACGAGGCGCATGAAGCATCCCTCTTGAGTTGTGATGAGTTTTATTGCAGCATAGTCTTGTCCCTTGATGATGAATCCAGCCTCTTCACCCTTGTTCTTGTATCCTGGGTTAGGGATGAACTTCATCTTTGCTGTAACGGTGAAATTCTCTGCTGGGAATTTCTGCATGAGCGTATTCTGCATGTCTGAGAGGTTCTTATATTCCTCTGGCTGCTGCACACCATAGAGGCGGAGCTTTGACTTGTTAGCATCGCAGAAATACCAGTAGTGGCTGTATGGTCCTTCAAACTGCCACTGCAGTCCTAAGGCAGTAGAGTTAAATTCGTCATCTTCCTGTGGCTGGAACGAGCCGCTTGACTTGAGGTTAGGCTTCTTCCACTGTGCTACAGCGTCACCGCAGCCGTCACCATCCTTATCATCGCCGATTACGAGCCAGTCGTTTACCCACTTTGCAGGCTGCAGATGCACAACGCGGCCGTATGCATGCTTATCCTGGAAATGCAGGAACCAGTCCTCTCCATTAGGTGTGTCAACCCATGCTCCCTGATGAGGGCCGTTAACCTTAGACTTGCCCTGAGCGAGTGATACGTACTCTTCGTATGGTCCGAACGGATTCTTTGAACGCAGTGTCACCTGCCATCCGTACTTCACACCGCCAGCTGGCGACATGATATAATAGTATCCGTTACGCTTGTAGAACTTTGTTCCTTCGATTGTAGGCTGGTCTTCATGTCCGTCATATACGATGCGTGAAGGGCCTATGACGCGAGTTCCGTCAACAGACATCGGTGCGACAAAGAGTACAGACTTTACTCCTGCACGTGATCCGGCGCAGCCGTGTGAGATGTATGCCTTGCCGTCTTCATCCCATAGAGGACAGCAGTCAATGAGTCCCTTGCCTTCCATTACACATACTGGCTCAGACCATGTGCCGCTTGGATCCTGTGTCTTTGTCATGAAAAGTCCCTGGTCAGGGTCACCCCAGTATATGTAGAACCATCCGTCATGATGACGTATAGACGGAGCCCATACATAATTGCCGTGCTGAATCTTCTTTCTCCAGTCTATATCTGTGCCTTTGTATTCTGGCAGAACAGGATAGTCATTTGTCAAAGCAGCACCAATAAGCTTCCAGTTCACCAAGTCTGTACTATGCAGCACCTGCAAGCCTGGGAAGCAGGCAAAGCTTGACGATGTCATGTAGTAATCGCTTCCTACACGGCAAACGTCAGGGTCAGAATAGTCTGCATTGATAACCGGATTACGGTATTTGTCACCTGAAAGATTCGGATTCCATGTCTTCGACTCCTGCTGTGCAAGACATGGCGAGGCAGCAGCAATCATAGCTACCGCAATAATAGTTAGTTTCTTTCTCATAAAGTCAGATATTGTTATAATAAATTTATGTCTTTGGCTACTCGCATTGAAATTATTCTTTGCAAAGATACATAAAAAAAAGGAAACATGCACTACAAAGAGAAGAATTTCACCCCATAAAAAAGGAAATAAGCACCATAAAGACAATATTTTCACCCTTGTCTTTAAGAAAATAGAAAAATTCTTTGTACTTTTGCACAATAATACATACGAATACAGAACAGAACACAATATGCTTGAAGTTAAAAACTTACATGCCCGCATAGGCGACAAGGAAATACTGAAAGGAATAAACCTGACCATCAACGATGGTGAGGTGCATGCTATCATGGGCCCTAACGGGTCAGGAAAGTCAACACTCTCTGCCGTACTGGCAGGCAATCCTCTATATGAAGTTACAGAGGGCGAAGCGTGGTATAACGGCAAAAATCTGCTGGAACTGGCTCCTGAAGACCGTGCCCACGAGGGACTGTTCCTGTCGTTCCAGTATCCTGTGGAGATTCCGGGCGTATCAATGACCAATTTCATGCGTGCCGCAATAAACGAGAAACGCAAGTATCAGGGACTTGAGCCGATGAACGCCAGCGACTTCATGAAACTCATGCGCGAGAAGCGCAAGGTGGTGGAGCTGGACAACAAACTTGCCCATCGCTCGGTAAACGAGGGATTCTCTGGCGGCGAGAAGAAACGCAACGAGATATTCCAGATGGCTATGCTTGAGCCTACTCTTAGCATTCTCGACGAGACTGACTCTGGTCTCGATGTCGACGCTATGCGTATCGTGGCCAACGGTGTCAACACTCTCCACACCGAGAAGACCTCGACAATTGTCATAACACACTATGAGCGTCTGCTCGACATGATTCGTCCGAGCGTCATACACGTTCTGTGGGACGGCCGCATCGTTAAGACTGCTGGTCCGGAACTGGCAAAAGAGATTGAGACAAGAGGATACGACTGGATAAAAGCCGAAGCATCAAAATGAACGACGCAACAAAACAATATATAGACCTCTATGAGCAGTATGGCGACATGCTCTGTCAGCACTCATGCAGCATCATGAACAATGAGCGCGAAGCAGCATGCCAGACACTCAAGATGAAGCCTCTGCCCACACGCAAGACTGAGGAATACAAGTATTCGAACATGCAGGAGTTCTTCGCTCCGAATCTTGGCGTCAACCTAAAGCGTCTCGACATACCTGTTAACCCCTACGATGCGTTCAAATGCGACGTGCCGAATCTGTCAACACAGCTGTATTTCATCGTCAATGATGCTTTCTACAGCAAGTCGCTTCCGAAGCCCGAACTGCCGCAAGGCGTGATAGTAGGCTCGCTGCGTACTATTGCCGAGGAAAACCCAGCGCTTTTGGAGCAATACTACAACAAGCTGGCAGACAAGACTGACGCTACCACCGCACTCAATACGATGCTGGCGCAGGATGGCCTATTCGTATACGTTCCGAAGGATGTCAAGATTGACCGTACTATCCAGATAGTAAACATACTGCGCTCTGACGTAGGCCTTATGGTCAACCGCCGTGTGCTCATAGTGGCAGAGGAACATGCAGAAGTTAAACTGCTCTTCTGCGACCATGCTGCTGACGACCAGCAATTCCTCACCACGCAGGTGATGGAAGTGTATGCCGGAACGGACTCTAACATAGAGATATACGGTCTGGAGGAGACACATCAGCGCAATACGCTTGTGGCAAACACATACATCCGTCAGGCAGACCGCTCGCAGGTGCGCCACAATCTTATCACGCTGCACAACGGCAAGACACGCCAGACGACACACCTCACCCTCGCTGGCGAAGGTGCTGAGTGCTGGGCTAACGGAGCTGTAATAGCCGACAAAGATCAGCATGTAGACAACAATACTCTCATCGACCACGCTGTGTCAAACTGCCAGAGCCACGAACTCTACAAATACGTGCTCGACGACAGAGCCACTGGTGCATTTGCTGGACGAATTCTGGTACGCAAAGACGCACAGAAGACACTGAGCGAGGAGACTAACCAGAATCTTGTGGCAACCAAGACGGCACGAATGTACACACAGCCAATGCTCGAA
>JAFPAS010000279.1 GCA_017424205.1 Prevotella sp.
AGTGAGATTTATTGTTACAGGAAGATAACCTCCCATATTCTCCTTCACCAGTTTTCCGTTAACATAGAACTTCTGCTTTCCCATTACTGCTTCGAAGTGAAGCACGCTTACTGGTCCTGCAGGCGCTTTGAAATGCTTGCGATACCATACTATGCCCTGATAGTTGCGGCAGCCACTACCCTCGGCAGGCATAAGCTGTGCTGTATGCGGAACAGCCACTACCTCCCATTTTGTATCGTCGAAGGCAAGTGTCTCCGCATTCTTAACATCACCGAGATGATAGCGCCAGTCGAGGTTAAAATTCCACACTTTGCGTCCGCAATCGCTGATTGGGAACAGTCCTGCCACAGACGGCATATCTGCCGTGCTCTGTGCCATGATGCGTCCTGCAGTCATCGGCAGGAGCATAAACAATGCAAATAATATTATAATGTTCTTTTTCATAATTCGTTATAAGGTCATCACGCTGCCATAGCACGATGTGCAACGCTGCGAGATGTCTGATGTAAGATTCTGCTATGCAGCATATCAAAACAAGATGTGACAGACATGCCGGAATGCTGTCCTGCATTCAGTCAGCCAACATGCCTGCAGACATATCCGTCAGGCTTACCTGTCATACTCTATTTTCTCCTTCTCAGCACCGCGCTCAGCCACCGGCCAGTTGTCTGTGCGGAACGAAGAGAGCGGCAGGTTGTCGCAGAAGAGGTCGCCAGACACCCAGTCCTTGAATGCATAGCGCACCGCTGCTGGCTTTGCCACATTAGGCGAAGTGACCTTGAGGAACTTTCTCTTATGCAGTTCCACCTTTGCTGGATAGAACACACGGTCTTCGCCTGCTATCTCCATCAGTTCGCTTGTAAACGTATTGTCCTTGCCGTAGAGATTCATCTTGTCATTCTCAAACTCCAGAATGGCAGCATCTCCCTCTACACGCATAGCCTTGTATCTTGCTGATTCGGCAGCGATACCTTCTACTCCGTATGTCTTAGCAAGTGCAAGCAGAGCAAGACGTTCGCCCGCAATATTCTTCTGCGGTGGATGGATGCCCTTTTCTATACCAGCGTCCATCAGAACAGCCATGCCAGTATTAGGAATCATTTTTTCTGCAAACAGCTGCTGCTCACGCAAGAGGGCAGAGTTTACTGTCCAGTTTATGCGGCTATAGTCATATGGCGCAATCTGGCAGTAGAAGAACGGAAACTCTCCAATCTCCCATTTCTCACGCCATAGCGTCACCATAGTCTTCATCTGCTGAGCATAGTCCTGATATCTCGGCACATTATCCTCACCCTGATACCATATAGCTCCACGTATTCCGTAGCCGATAACAGGATGAAGCATACCATTATAAAGCACTGTAGGCTGTCTGTTCTTCGACTTTATGTCAGAGTCCTTATAAGGTATCTGATAAGGCGAGCCGCTATGAACAAACTGCTTAACATTCTCACGGTCCATCCAAGCCTCGCAACTTGAACCGCCCCATGCTGTCACAATCAGTCCGACAGGCACATTAAGTATGCGGCGCAACTCACGTCCGAAGTAGTAAGCCGTAGCCGAGAAATTACGTACTGTAGCAGGCGCAGCCTCTGCCCATTTTCCTGTAATAGTGTCAATTGGTTCTACACGGCTGGTGCGCTTTGCCGTGAAGAGATGCAATTCAGGGTCAGCCGAGTGGAGCACGTCCATATTTCCGTTGTCGATAGGCTGTGAAGGGAATCCTTTCATAGGCATCTCCATATTTGATTGTCCAGCACATACCCATACTTCACCAATCAGCACGTTGTCAAAGCATAGTTCTTCGCCGTCGCTAACTGTCACGGTATATGGACCTCCAGCCTCAGGTGTAGCCACTGGTACTTTCCATTTGCCATTCTTGTCAGCTTTCACCAAATACGTCTTTCCGTTCCATGAGGTTGTAACCTTGACAGTTTTGCTTGCATCAGCTGTGCCCCATAGTTTCACGTTTGTCTCACGCTGCAGCACCATACCGCTGTCAAAAATTGCAGGCATCCATACTTTAGCCTGCGCAGCCGTAGCTATGACGGCTGCAAATAGTGTTATGATAGTTTTTTTCATAGTCGTTGGTTGGATTGATGGTTAATGTTTAAGGGTTAAGGATGAAGGGTTATGAGGTTTTATCGTAACTAACGTCAATATCGTAACTAACGTCAATAACAAACGTGATGAACCTAATCAATCAACTTGTCTACTCGTCAACTTGTTTACTTGTAAACTAATCAATCACCTTATCTCCAGCGGGCCGATCAGTCCGGCAGGCAACAGATGAGGTTTCTTCATTCTGTAGCGTGCATTGGTCCATATACCCTCGTATGGCGGGGTTCCCTCGTCATTGCCTCTGATTGCGTTTGCCCAGGTATTAACCACTTCTATTTCAATCTTATTCTTGCCACGCTTCAGCGCATGACCAATTTTCACGCAGTAAGGAGCTGTCCATACGATGCCACAGTCGATGCCGTTCACCCATACATGGGCAATATTATGCACAGTTCCGAGAGAGAGGATCTCGTGTCCGCTTGGTTTCTTTGTCTTCACTGTAGCCGTATATCTTCCGTGTCCAGAGAAGAAACGCTCCTTCACATCGTCAGATGCTGACCAGTCAGTCAGTGCGGTAATGGTCTTTGTCACACCAGCCTCACGCAGGTTGAGCGTGAACGGACCGCTGATGGCTACAGGCTTGTCCATAGGCAGACACTCAGCATATTGCTGCGGTGTTTCTGGCAGACAGGCTGTCACGGCGTTGATGTCGCTCTTCGGGAATATCACGAAGCAAGAACCATTAGCCGGAAGCGTGATGCTTACCGACAATCCGTCTGTTCCACTCTCTGCAGCCACCTTACGCAATGTGTTGCTTACAGCGCAATAGATGTATGCTGTGCCGTTGGCAGTATCGCGGAACGCAGCATTGAACGTACGCTGCTCGTCTTTCTGATTTGAAATGAAATATATCTCTCCTTCTGCTGCGCTGCGGTGTGCATATGCCACATTCTCTGGCAACACCACGTCGCGCTTCAGTCCGAATGCTGTAAAATCGTCGGCTGTATATGTATTCTCTATGACAGCCACGCCTCCACGCTTCAGTTCGTCAATTTTCTTCTGCACCTCAGGCGAATATCCGTTGAACGACGGCACCATCAGTCGTTTGCCTGGCAGCACCACGACACGGTATCTTGCTCCGCCTGGCAGCACCATGCATCCGTCTTCTACTTTTGCCAGACGCAGCAGCACATCAGGGTTGAATGAGTCATACTGATATCCACGCATGCTGTTCACCCAGTCTTTCGTATCGACAATA
>JAFPAS010000280.1 GCA_017424205.1 Prevotella sp.
ATTCTGTCTGAATGTAAAACAAAAAAATAAAAGCAAAGATGAAACTCTACGACGTATATCCATTATTCGATATAAATATTGTAAAAGGTCAGGGATGCCATGTTTGGGATGAAAACGGACAGGAATACCTCGACCTCTATGGCGGCCATGCCGTTATCAGTGTAGGCCACTGCCACCCTCATTATGTGGCAAAGATTAACGAACAGATCAGCAATCTCGGTTTCTATAGTAACTCTGTGATAAACCGTCTGCAGGAGAATGTGGCTGCGCGCATGGGTGCTATCAGCGGATATGATGATTATCAGCTTTTCCTGATAAACTCAGGTGCAGAAGCAAATGAAAACGCGCTGAAGCTCGCATCTTTTACTAACGGCCGCACACGTGTGCTTTCGGCAGAGAAAGCTTTCCACGGCCGTACATCGCTTGCCGTAGAGGCAACGAATAATCCAAAGATTATTGCTCCGATCAATGCTAATAATCATGTTACATATCTTCCGCTCAACGACCTTGAGGCATGGGAGACAGAACTGGCAAAGGGCGATGTCTGTGCATGTATCATTGAGTGCATACAGGGCGTAGGAGGCATACGCATGGCAACAGCTGAGTTCGCTCAGGGACTGGCTGCCGCATGTAAGAAACATGGCACTGTGCTTATCTGTGATGAGATACAGTGCGGCTACGGACGCAGTGGCAAGTTTTTTGCTCATCAGTGGCTTGGGATACGTCCAGACATGATAACTGTAGCGAAGGGTATTGCCAATGGCTTCCCGATGGGCGGAGTGCTCATCTCGCCAGACTTTAAGCCTGAGTACGGACAGCTTGGCACAACATTCGGTGGCAACCATTTGGCTTGCGCGGCAGCACTTGCTGTAATGGACATCATGGAGCAGGAAAATCTTGTGGAGAATGCACGCATAGTAGGTGACTACCTTATGGAGAAACTGACCGAGCTGAAGCAGACGGAGCCGCATATCGTTGATGTGCGCGGACGTGGTCTGATGATTGGCATCGAACTGGATGTGCCGCATAAGGATGTTCGCCGTAAACTTATATTCGATGAACATTGCTTTACAGGTTGTGCCGGTACAAATATTGTACGTCTGCTCCCACCTTTATGCATGACTAAGGATATGGCTGACGAATTCATAGAGAAACTTAAGAAAGCATTAAACGCAATTCAGTAAATTGGTCTGAGATGTTTGTTGCGAGTTTCCTTGATAAGGCTTAAACAAACTACAGGAGTGCAATTTGCTTCAATAACGTTTTAGGCTTTTATAAATTATATCATACCTATAAAATCCCGATATGTATACTGCAAGATTCATGTTTTCCCTCTTGTCGGCAATCTTCGCTCTTCAGGTAATGGCGCAGGATGCTCCGGTTGATGCTGCTGCATACTTTAGCGGTGAGCCATTCGGTTGGGCTGTCTGTTCTGATGCCAGCGGCAAGGCTTATGTGTTGGATGGTGGAAA
The DNA here is from genome assembly GCA_017424205.1 of Prevotella sp. Lineage (GTDB taxonomy): Bacteria > Bacteroidota > Bacteroidia > Bacteroidales > Bacteroidaceae > Prevotella. Next base: position 1,473 of record JAFPAS010000280.1, read on the forward strand.
TCGTTCTGCTGCTCCGAAAACAATCGTTCTTTACAGCAGTGGTGGCGATGATTACAATGCCATCTTCAATGCAATAAAACAGTATGATATAATAATCTTCGATGGTTCGAAGGGCGATTTCGTACTCTCTAAGTATATGGATATCAAAGGATACAAGAATAAATCGCTTATCGGACGCAACGGAGCATGCCTTCGCACGCAGTGGCATATAACGCCAGAGTTGAAGGCTGTACTGACAGCTGCCAATCTCGGACAGTACTCAAGCAATGCAGGAACTGGTGGCACTCTAAGCAACGGACAGAAGGTTGACGAGGCGAGAGAGCTTCATACGCGCCAGACGATTATTGATTATAGCGGCGACAAGACAGAGGCATACCGCAAGTCGGGATTCTTCGCTATCAATACTTCAAATGAGAACCTCATATTCCGTAATTTGAAATTCTATGGACCAGGTTGCGTGGATGTAGGTGGCGCAGATATCATATCAAACAATGGAGCTACACATGTGTGGATTGACCATTGTGAATTTGTTGACGGCATGGACGGAAACCTTGACAGCGGAAAGCGTGAAGGCAGCGAGCAGTTTGTTACATATTCTTGGAATGTGTTCCGATATACAGAGCGCAGTTTCTCACACCCGTATTCCAATGGAGTAGGGTGGAATAAAGGTTATCTGCAATACATCACATACTCAAACAATATCTGGGGCAGCGGATGCGAACGCCGTTTGCCGCAGGCTGACTGGGTATATCTTCACATGCTAAATAACTACTACAACTGTGCTGGCAATGCGGTGGCTATAGCAGTCAATGCCAAATCGCATGCGCTTATAGAAGGTAATTATGCAGCCAGCGGTGTGAATAAGCCTTTCGCCCCAGGCAATTATTCTGATATGTTCTACTGTGCTCGAGACAACTATGGGTTCGGAGCATATAATGATAAGAGCAATACATCGAAGTCGCTTGATGTGCCTTACAAGTATTCTTACATACCTGCGAAGGATGTCCCTGCCGTATTGGAGGGGCAGCATGGAGCTGGTGCGACTCTCGACGATATAATCGGGACGACAGATATAGAAAATATTGTGGCAGAACCTATATGCGGCAAAGCCTATAATGTTATGGGGCAGCAGACAAGTCATAATGCAAAGGGACTGGTTATAATAAACGGAAAGAAATACATAAACAGATAATGAAATTATCAGTAATTGGTGCAGGTGCAATGGGCGGTGCCACCGTCGAGGGCTTGCTGAAAACAGACATTTTTAGTGCGCAGGATATCACTGTGGCTGATCCTTATGAGCCAGTGCTGCATCGTTTCAATCAGTTGGGTACACAGACAACAACATGTAATGCAGAAGCTGTGGCTGATAAGGATATTGTTATGGTTGTGGTAAAGCCGTGGCTCGTCGAGTCTGTACTCGAAGGAATAAAGGATAAGATGGACTACTGCCGCCAGATACTTGTAGTTGTTGCGGCAGGTGTATCGTCAGATGACATACTCCGATGGTTAGATAAAGGCGACGGCCATACGCCGAAACTTGCGCTTGCTATTCCGAATACTGCCATAGCTCAGTGTAAGTCTATGACGTTTCTTGTACCAGTGACCCTCTCACCGGAAGAGAAAGATACCGTATGTGGCATCTTTAATTCTGTGGGCAAGGCTATGATTGTCGAAGAGCGCATGCTGGCTGCTGGTACAACCCTTGCATCATGTGGCATAGCATACGCCATGCGTTATGTGCGTGCAGCATCAGAAGGCGGAGTTGAGATAGGCTTCAAGGCTGATGACGCAAAGGATATCGTGCTTCAGACAATAAAAGGTGCAGTAGAGCTTCTGCAGGCTAATGGTAATCACCCAGAGGCAGAGATAGACAAGGTGACGACACCTGGAGGAGTGACCATCCGCGGACTCAACGAAATGGAGCATGCTGGATTCACAAGTGCTGTGATACGCGGTCTGAAGGCAGGAATGAAAAATTAGAATGCCAGGGAGCTTAAAGAAAATCAAGATACATTAAGGTAACGATAATAAGGTGGAACGTATTGTAGTTAAGGTAGGCTCTAATGTGCTTACAACATCAAAAGGAAAACTCAACATAACTCGTCTGTCGGCTTTGGTCGATCAGATAGCATGGCTTAAGGAGCACAGATATGAGGTGATACTTGTGTCATCGGGTGCTGTGGCATGTGGACGTAGCGAGTTGAAAGTAGAGTTTGAACTTGATTCGGTAGAGCAGAGACAGTTGTTTTCGTCTATCGGACAGGTGAAATTGGTTAATCTTTATTATGATTTGTTCCGCGAATATGGTATTCATATCGGACAAGTTCTTACCATGAAGGAGAATTTCCAGATTGGCGAGCAGTATGATAACCAGAAAGCCTGTATGGAAGTGATGCTTGACAATGGCGTTATTCCTGTTGTAAATGAGAATGACACTGTATGTGTGACAGAACTTATGTTCACAGACAACGACGAGCTGTCAGGCCTTATAGCCAGGATGATGAATGCTAAGACACTGATATTGTTGTCGAATATAGATGGCATATACGATGGCGATCCGTCTGATTCCGGCAGTTCAGTCATTACTAAGGTCAGAGCAGAGGATAATCTGGAGAAGTTTATACAGACAGGAAAAAGCTCTGCAGGAAGAGGAGGCATGGCCTCAAAATACAATACAGCACGCTCTGTTGCAGAGAGTGGCATACGCGTTATCATAGCTAACGGCAATAGAGATAATATTTTGCCTGATGTGCTGACAAAACCAGAAGATACTATACATACGGAATTCGTAGTATAATACATATACACACACAACACATAAACACAATGAACGAGATTTTTCAGAGAACGAAGAATGCAAGTTATTCGCTTGCGCTGATTCCTGACGAGGAGAAAAGCAGGATATTGCTGTCTATAGCAGATGCCATAACGCAGAATATGGAAATACTGCTTGAGGCGAACAGTAAGGACTTGGCACGCATGGAACAGAGCAATCCGCTGTATGACAGGCTGCAACTGACGGAGCAACGCCTTCAGGACATAGCTTCTGACATGCGCAATGTGGCAGCGCTACCATCTCCGCTCGGACATATCACATGCGAGAACACTCTGCCTAACGGACTGCAGTTACGACGCATATCTGTTCCTTTCGGCGTTATAGGAATGATATACGAGGCGCGCCCGAATGTAACGTTTGATGTCTTCTCGCTCTGCTTTAAGTCTGGCAACGCCAGTGTGCTGAAAGGCGGTAAGGATGCTGAGGATTCTAATCTCGCCATTGTGGCTATGATAAAGGATGTGCTGAAGAAAGAAAATGTCAGTCCTGATGTCATAAACCTTCTGCCGGCAACTCATGAAGCAACGGCTGAAATGCTTAATGCTGTGGGGTATATAGATCTTTGTATACCGCGAGGCGGGAAAAAACTGATAGAATTTGTGCGCGATAATGCCCGCGTGCCAGTAATCGAAACGGGTGCAGGTGTCGTCCATACATATTTTGATAAAGACGGTGACCTTGAGAAGGCTAAGGCTATAGTGAACAATGCAAAGACGCGGCGTGTCTCTGTATGCAATGCGCTCGACTGCCTGCTTGTACATAGCAGCCGCCTTGCTGATTTGAAGGAACTGCTATCGCCTATGATGGGTGTGGTTGAGTTTTATGCTGATAGCCGTGCTGCATCATGTCTTTATTCTGCACTTCTCTGCGATGATGACGACGAGACAGTATACGGACGTGAATGGATGGATCATAAACTGAGCATAAAGACAGTCGACTCGCTCGAGGAGGCGTTGCTCCACATCAGACGCTATAGCTCAGGACATTCTGAGGCTATCGTAACAGAGAATAAAGAGACGGCACGAATCTTCCAGCAGCAGGTTGACGCTGCTTGCGTCTATGTCAATGCTCCAACATCATTCACTGACGGAGCACAGTTCGGATTAGGTGCAGAAATTGGAATCTCTACCCAGAAACTCGGACCGCGCGGCCCGATGGCACTCAACGAGATGACTACATACAAGTGGCTCATCAACGGTGATGGACAGATAAGGAAGTAGTCAAGTTGATTGTTAGTAGACGAGTAGACAAGTAGACGAGTAAACAAGTAGACGAGTAAACGAGTTACTTGTTACGTGAACGATGACGATAACTTTAACCATTAACCGTTAACCATTAAACTTTAACCCTTAAACTTTAACCCATAACCCATAATCATATCTCACATGAAATCATTTGTTAATCCACAAGACCTCGGTGATTTGCAGATTGCAATGCAGGAGGCTTTTGAAATAAAGAACGACAGATTCAAGTATCAGCATCTTGGCAAGAACAAGACGCTCATGATGATATTCTTCAATAACTCGCTGCGCACCAGACTGTCTACTCAGAAGGCAGCGATGAATCTTGGCATGAATGTCATAGTGCTCGATGTAAATGCTGGTGCATGGAAACTTGAAACAGAAAGAGGCGTCATCATGGATGGCGACAAGGCTGAGCATTTGCTTGAGGCTATACCTGTCATGGCGTCATATTGTGATGTTATCGGCGTGCGTTCGTTCGCAGGACTGTCTGACCGTGAATACGACTATGCGGAAACTGTGCTTAACCAGTTCCTGAAATACAGCGGTAAGCCGGTATTCGCAATGGAAACAGCAACGGTTCATCCGCTACAGGCGTTTGCAGACCTTATCACGATGGAGGAGTCATGGGCAAAAGAACATAGCTACTCGCTTGGTTCTGACTTCACGTTCAGCCATCCGAAGATGAAGGCAGTACTGACATGGGCGCCTCATTGCAGAGCATTGCCGCAGGCTGTGCCAAACTCTTTCGCTCAGTGGATGCTGGCTGCACCTGATGTAGAACTGGTGGTCACTCATCCTGAGGGATACGAACTCGACCCGCAGTTCCTGCAATATCGTAATCCGGCAACAGGTGAGATTCGCCAGGCTGTAGTGGAATATGACCAGAAGAAAGCATTTGAAGGTGCAGACTTCATCTATGCCAAGAACTGGTCTTGCCCGGGTGTGTCAAAGCCTGAGGCGTATGGACAGATTCTGTCTAAGGATATGTCGTGGACAGTAGACACAGAACACATGTCATGGACAAACAACGGCAAGTTCATGCACTGTCTGCCTGTGCGTCGCGGACTCATTGTTACAGACGATGTCATAGAGTCGCAGAACTCTCTTGTCATACCAGAGGCAGCAAATCGTGAAATATCATGCTCTGTAGTACTTAAGAGAATCCTTGAGAATCTATAACCAGAACAAGTACACTATATATTTATACGATTATGGGGAACAGCAACGCTGCTCCCCATAATCGTATAAAAGCATTTGGTTTACTTATCTATTAATTAAGGTTTAACGGTTAAGGTTTAATGGTTAACGTTTAATGGTTAAGGTTTAATGGTTAAAGTTTAACGGTTAATGGTTAATGGTTCTCGTTATCTGTTGCCAATAACTCGTCTACTCGTTTACTTGTTTACTCGTCAACTTGTATACTTGTCTCCTCGTCAACTAACCCTACAAATCGCCGACAATATTTTGATCTTTCCAGTGTTGCGCTTTGCGGTATTCCTCTGCTGATGCGGCAGGCACGTGAATGGTGATGCCTTTACGGTTGAAGATGACAGACAGCGACTGCGGTTCTGGCGAGTAGTTATATACGTGTTTCAGGCTGTCGCAGTGGAAGAAAGCATACTCCCCAATAGTTTCTACGCTTGCAGGAATCGTAATCTCTTTCAGACTTCTGCATTTCCAGAATACACCACGGTTTATGGTCTTTAATGTTGAAGGCAGTTTCACGTATTTCAAACTAATGCATTCGCCGAAGGCATCAAGTTCCAAAGTTTCCACGCCTTCTGGTATATCTATGCTTTCAAGTTTCTTACATATAGCAAATGATGCATTTTTTATGACTTTAAGACTCTTAGGCAGTTTTACACTTCGTATGCCTGTAGCATAGAAGCATTTCGGCATTGTCTCAGTTATGCCGTCAGGTATATTGACAGATGCTAATGAATAATTTCTGTAGAAAGCATTGTCGCCGATTACTTTCAGAGATGCCGGCAGGTTGGCACTTGCATTATCGATGTAATTATAGAAAGCCGAATCTGCTATTGCTGTTGTCGTATATGTTTTCCCGTCAATTTCTATTTTTTCTTTTATATACAGATTTTTTTCTCCCGACCTTGTATCTTTTTTGAAATTAAAGGCTCTGCCGGTAACCATGCAGGTGGCACTGTCCTCTGACAGAATCTTATAGTGTATCCCATTTACCGTAGCGTCTTTCTCCATATACACCATCAGTCGCCTGTGGCTATCCGTACCTAAGAACATCAGCCAACCTGTTATGAGGATGCATAGCGCAGCAATGCTAACGGCTATTTTCCATGCCATGCTGCTTTTCTTATTCAGCGCATTCGTTACTTCTTCTACACTTCCGAAGCGTTTTGCCTTGTCTTCGTTCAGACATCGTTTCATGATGCTGCGATATTTAGACGGCAGCCGTCTGCCTCTACGCTTTTCTATATGCTGCAGCAGTCTGCCTAATGCGTAGATGTCAGTGCGTGTGTCAAGCTTTTTCGATGCTTTCTGCAGTTGCTCAGGTGCGGCATAGTTTTCAGACATACCGGCAGAAAAAGCATAGTCGTCGGTATCGCAGAAACCTAAGTCAATAATCTTTACGTTATTGTTTATACGCGTCAGCATTATGTTTGCTGGCTTCAGGTCGCAATATACAATGTTATGGCTGTGCAGACAGCCCAAAGCATCAAGTAGCTGTCTGAAGAAATTGTCAAGATTTATATTGTTACGGAAGTAGTCTGGGTCATTAGCCAGTTTCTCTTCTACAGTTTCCCCCGTAACGTATTCGGTTAGTATATATATGCCCTCGCTGTTTTCTCCAATCTCCTTGTAGTCCACGATGTTAGGATGAGAGATGCGCTGTCCTATGGCAAACTCCTTTTTGAATATCAGTATGTATCGCGGATTGTCTTTGTGTTCAGGCCGTAGTTGTTTCATGAAGAACTGCTTGCCCTCTCTTACCACCAGGTAGGATAGAGATGTGATGCCGTTTGCCTGCAGCGGTTCTATCCTTTCAAATAGTTCTTCCTCGCTTTCGGGAGTTATGAAATCTGATGTTTCTATCATATTTGTTATTTAGGTTGTCGCTTTATACCATCATTTGAATATTTTCCCCGCTGTTCATCCATTTTCTTCTTCTATAGCATAATACCGACGTGCCAGCTTTTGCATCAGTCGTCTGACCTGACTATGCTATATGTCACTCCGCCAGTACGTCCGCATATATAGTTTGTTGGTGTGCCGCCTTCATGTACGAGACAATTCAACATCAGCGGTTCGCCATTTATTATGTATGATACATGAAAAGTGTCGCCCGCACTTAGTTTGCTGTTAACAGATTCTATGACTGTGAACATATCCATACCTTCGTATCTTATCGTGATGGTTCTGTCTGGCGCCCATAACAGTCTTATCACATCGCCTAACGCTAAAGCAGATGTTTTCAGACACTCGTTATTGATAAAATCACTGCCGCTGCTGCTTTCTGCTGCATTGGCAAAAGCATTCAGGTCCTTATATCCTGCAGCTCTTGCTAATGTGTCAAGAGTGAACATTTGCGGTTTGTGGTTCTTCTCTTTTCCCAGATATCCCCACATGCGTTTCAGTGTTGTTGCGCTGATATGGGTGTTTGTCAGAGCATATATACGGGCAGACAGAAAGTCGAAGTCACGAGGTGTCTTCATCTCTCGGCCTATCGTTTTCTCTACTCTTGCCTTTAACAGATTCAGGGTCTCTTCCATATTGTATGTTATGGTTACTATCTCTTTGACTGCAAAGGTACACAAAATTTCTGTTTTCACCTAATATTTTATAAATCAATCAAACTTGGACCAAAATGGACCAACGCTGTTTCGTGTTAATGTGGTATATTTGCAAAGAAATATAATAATAACATGTTTTTTGTCAATAAAGGCAAACTATATGCCTTAATGATACGTTATCACTAGTGTCCACTAAAAATGGACGAGTTTAAAAATTAAATAAATTAGGTTCACCAGAACCGCTTCGGTCTTTGTCTTTTTTGAATATAGTTTTGTCGAAGAGATCTCTCAGATGCGTTGTGTCAGTGAGTGACATGC
>JAFPAS010000281.1 GCA_017424205.1 Prevotella sp.
CGCTTGCTTGCTCTTCGTTGCTTGCGGATGCTTCCTGCTTTCGTCAGATGATATCGTGGCGAAGGTCATAGGCATTGCCGCCCTTCTGTTCTTTGGCGGCGGACTGCTGCTGGTCGTGTATACACTGACAAAGCATTTCCTGCAGAAGAAGCCATGCATTGTGGTTACAGAGCGCAGCATAGTGGTGTCAGGCATAAAGGAGCATGAGATAAGATTCTGTGATGTAGAAGAGTTCTACATGACGAAGAAGACAGGAAATCTTATCTGTGTGAAATACAACGACGATGTAGAAGAGCAGAAGATTATTGATTCTTCCGTGGCAGAACGCATGGCACGCAAGTTTAACAATAAGGTTACAGGTGCGCAGGAGAGCATCAGCGTTGAAGGAATGTCGATGGATGCGGTGTCGCTTCTCGATATCCTGAACGACAGGCTGGAAAAGTCGCGCAGACAGAAGAGATAGGCAGAGAGTGCTGCCAGCATTCAGTCAGGAATATAATGACAAAGCCATACAAAACGAAAACGCCCGTGTATCATCGCGATACACGGGCGAAAAACTAATGGTCTAAATAGAATCAACTGAAGCGGGGTGTCTCCTAATCATGCTGCTTGTCTTATCTGCGGTGTTTGTTGTTCTTGTGAGAGCATGCTGGGCAAGGCTTGTTGTTCTTCTTGAAGCCCTTGCGCTTCATGTCGTCGATGGTTTTCTTTGTGAGATTACACTTTACGCATACGCCGTAGCGGTTGTATGTGTGGTTGTGGTTGAATGCAGCAGACAGTGTGTTGCGGTCTGGAGTCCTGAAGTGACTGTGGCCGTAGCTACTGCCTACAATAGTATTGTGGTTGCATCCCTTATTGTATTTCACCTTTGTTGCGCCGTAGCTTGATGTTGTGCCGATAACTGTCATTGCCATGATCATCATTGTGTAAATAAACTTCTTCATAATTTCTGATGTTTTATAGGTCTCTGTTGAAACCTGGGTTAGACATGTTTGTTTCTTTTTCTGATGCAAAGATACGGTGATTTTCGCAGCCTGCAAAAGTATTTATCCTAATCAGTCAGGGACTTTCCCTATAGTGTAGTAGGATTTCCCTTCTGCCCCATATATTCTCATATACATAATTCTTAACACCGTAATTGTTTGTCAGGTGAATCTTTTTTCTTACCTTTGCAATGAAAAGCAGCATCTGATGCGTTTCTTTTGTTCGTTTTCACGACTGCAGGTATACTTTGCTTTGGTGGAAAATGTAACAGAAGAATGCACTCAAGCAGAGATACGTTTATTATTATATTATTAAGATAATGACTGCAGAGCAGAATATTTTTAGCAGAACAGAGCGTCTACTTGGCAACGATGTCATGCAGCGCATTGCGTCAGCGCGTGTGATAGTGTTTGGTGTCGGTGGCGTCGGCAGCTGGTGTGCTGAGAGTTTGGTGCGTACTGGCATAAGGCATATCACACTGGTTGACTGCGACTGCGTGAACGAGACAAATCTTAACCGACAGTTGCATGCCACAACGTCGACGGTAGGACAGCGCAAGGTGGAGGCTATGCGTGACCGTCTGCTAAGCATAAATCCCGAAGCTGATGTGGTGGCAATAGACAGAGTGTATTGCGAAGAGACAGCAGACGAATTTAATCTCAATGACTATGACTATGTCATCGACGCCATAGACAGTCTGAGAGATAAGATTTTCCTTATACGACGCGCAACAGACTCAACCGCCGTATTCTTCTCGTCGATGGGTGCAGCGTTGAAGATTGACCCTACACAGGTGAGAGTGGCAGAGTTCTGGAAGGTTCGTGGCTGTCCGTTAGGTGCTATGCTGCGCAAGCGAATAAAGCAGTCGAAGAAACTGCTGAGCAGGAAATTTATGTGTGTATATAGCGAAGAACTCCTTGTAAACAAAGGAGAAACATCAGAGAAAGCAGAGGCGGGAACATCCGACGGATGTGACAGATCGGCAAGCGGAGAAAGCAAGAAGGCGCAGATAAATGGGTCGTTGTCGCATATAACAGGCATATTCGGCTTCACTCTTGCAGGTCTTGTGATGCAAGATATCAATATGCGCTGTGCGGAATAATCTTAATGCGATTCCTTTATGTTGTGTGTGCGGAATAAGTGTGCACAGTAATGGAACGTAAAACAAAACGAAATGATATACCGAAGCATAATAAACAGGTTACAGAAGATATATGACACGGGAGAGGCAAAGGCTCTGGCACGAATAGTGCTTGAGGAGTGCTTCGGGCTCACGATGACAGATGTGATATGCGGAAAGGCTTCAGAGTTGACCGAGGAGCAGCAGCAAGAGCTTGAAAAAGTTGTGTCACGTCTGGAGAATAGCGAGCCGTTGCAGTATGTCCTGGGATATGCTGATTTCTATTCGTATAGGTTTGATGTTGCTCCGGGTGTGCTCATACCGCGTCCGGAGACAGAAGAACTTGTAGAAAAGGTTATAGCTGAGGCTGCCAGATATGACAGTCCGCATATTCTCGATATAGGAACGGGGTCGGGATGCATAGCCATAACGACTGCGCTCGAGCTTGCTAAGGCTGGCGTTTCGGCAGATGTTGAGGCGTGGGATGTAAGTGCTGATGCACTGGCTATTGCACGCCAGAATGCACAGAAGCTTCATGCCGATGTGCGTTTTTGCGGGGTTGATGTGCTGAATGACTGTCTGAGCAAGGAGAAAAAAGATATTATTGTATCTAATCCGCCATACATCTGCGAGAGCGAAGCATCCGAAATGGAACGTAATGTGACAGACTACGAGCCACGGCTGGCACTGTTCGTGCCAGACAACGACCCGCTATTGTTCTATCGGAGAATAGCTCTGTATGCTGCAGAGGTGCTGAATGATGGCGGAATGGTTATGTTTGAAATAAACCGTGAGTATGGGCACGAAACATGTGCTATGCTCAGTGATATGGGCTTCTGCGATGTAATGCTGATAGAAGATCAGTTCTCTAATCCACGAATCGTAACAGCAAGAAAGGCATGAAGGAAGAAGATATGATGTCAGTAACAAATGACGACGCGAAGATTCTGGGCAAAATGGCAGCCTTGTGTTCGCAAAAAGAATGTTGCGAGAAGGATGTCAGGGATAAAATGGAGAAACTGGGAGCTGACGAGCAGCAGCAGGCGCGCATCATGAAGTATCTCATTGACGAACGATATATTGACGAGGAACGCTACTGCCGAGGCTTTGTTCATGACAAAAAGGAATATAACCGCTGGGGCAGGGTGAAGATTGAACAGGCCCTCTATATGAAGGGCGTGCCGCGAAACGTGTCGTCAGGCATTCTGGATGAGATAGATGAAGACGAATGGACAGATATGCTCATCCCCTTGCTGAAACAGAAACACCGCACGACAAAAGGACGTAACGCCTACGAAGTGTCGCAAAAACTCATGCGCTTCGCTGTAGGGCGAGGATTTACTTTCTCACAGGCAAGAAGTGCAATGAAAGCGCTTGATATAGAAGCGGCTGATGATGATTTAGATATGTTCTGAGTGCGGAAAAGTGACACATTGATGTGTAAAAAACATAAAAACACAGAAAACATATCTGAATATTGAATAAAAAACATTATCTTTGCACATAGAATGCTGTGCGTCAGCATGGAGGGCATGGTCTGTATCTGCCTGACGGGCATTCAAGACATACAGAAATAAAAACAAAACAATATAAAAACAAATACAATGGAAGCAATCAAGAACGCATTTGCAGCAAAACTGCTCGCTATCAAAGCAATCAAATTACAGCCACAAGACCCATTCACATGGGCTTCAGGATGGAAGTCGCCTATCTACACAGACAACCGCAAGACTCTGGCTTATCCAGACGTAAGACGTTTCGTTAAGCAGGAGCTGTGCCATCTTATCAACAGCGAATTTCCAGAGGCTGATGCAGTGGCTGGTGTTGCTACGGGCGCGATTGCTCAGGGTGCTTTAGTTGCAGAGGAATTAGGCATGCCTTTCTGCTATGTACGTTCAAAACCGAAGGATCACGGCATGGGTAATCTCATCGAAGGTACACTGCCTGAGGGTGCGAAGGTCGTTGTCGTAGAAGACCTTATCTCAACTGGCGGTTCATCGCTCAAGGCTGTTGAGGCTCTGCGCCAGGCAGGATTTGAGGTTGTCGGCATGGTTGCAAGCTACACATACGGATTCCCACAGGCAGAGGAGGCATTCAAAGAGGCTAACGTACGCCTCATAACAATCTCTGACTATGAGCACACTACAGCTATAGCTGCACAGACAGGATATATACAGGAGTCTGACCTGAACGTGCTGGCAGAGTGGAGAAAGTCTCCTTCTACATGGATGAAGTAAAGAAGGCGGATGCCCTAATACTCCATGGCATTTGGCTTTGCCTGCATGGTCAGGCTTAAGCCGGCATCATAAGACAAAGAATAACAGATTAAACTGAAACTAAAAAAAGTGGCAGCAGCTGTAGCATTATATATTTGCTACGACTGCTGCCACACGAAATTACAACATGGCAAAATACGAAAGTGCTATAAAGATGATTCCGCAGGCTACGGCTGAACAGGTCTATCATGCTCTCGGAAATCTCGAAACATTCAGACCGATACTGGAGAATGCTGCTAACAACCCTATGGTGAAGCAGAAACTAGAAGAGGCAGGACAGGACCCTGCACAGCTTGAGAAACTGAAAGAAGTTGAGCTGACAAACGACAGCATCGCCTTCCCAGTGCCGATGATAGGCAAGCTCACACTGCAGATTATAGATCGTGAGGAGAACAAGTGCGTCAAGTTCCAGGCTGCTGATGCGCCTATCGATGCAAATCTATGGATACAGGTGCTTCCTGTGTCGGCTGGAGGATCGAAGATGAAGGTTACGCTGAAGGCGGAGCTCAATATGATGATGAAGATGATGATAGGCTCGAAACTCGAGCAGGGCGTAGACAAGATGGCTGACATGCTTGCGACACTGCCTTATCAGATGATGTAAAAACATTCGGGACGGAGTGAGAAGACTGGCGGCATGGATCTTATGAAGTGTGATAAATGCTATCATTCGTTGTGAAAGCTGTTGCCAGTGATTTGCTGAGAATAATGCTGCGTGTATGATCCGCTTGGGGTTTGAACCCATGACCCCGTTCTGAAAACCACAAACAACAAAAACAGAAAAATGAAACTCTGGGAGAAAAACTACAGTGTTAATGCTGAAATAGAACGATTTACAGTAGGACGTGACCGCGAGATGGACCTCTATCTGGCAAAGTATGATGTGCTGGGCTCTATGGCACACATAACCATGCTCAACAGCATAGGTCTGATAGGCGATGACGAATTGCCTCAGCTGCTGCGTGAACTGCGCAATATCTATACAATCTGCGAGAAAGGCGAGTTTGTCATAGAAGACGACATAGAGGATGTTCATTCGCAGGTGGAGCTGATGCTTACACGCAAACTGGGCGATATGGGCAAGAAGATACACTCTGGCCGCTCAAGAAACGACCAGGTGCTGGTCGACCTGAAGCTTTTCACACGCGATGCACTGCGCACTATCGTGGGTGAGACGAAATCGCTTTTCGATGAACTTCTGAGCAAATCAGAGAAGTATAAGCATGTCCTCATGCCGGGATATACACATCTGCAGGTGGCGATGCCTTCAAGTTTCGGCCTTTGGTTTGGCGCTTATGCTGAGTCGCTGGCAGATGATATGCTCTTCCTTCAGGCAGCCTACCGTATCACAAACCGCAATCCTCTTGGTTCGGCGGCAGGATACGGATCTTCGTTCCCGCTTAACAGACAGATGACAACTGACCTGCTGGGCTTCGACACGATGAACTATAACGTGGTGTATGCTCAGATGGGACGTGGAAAGATGGAGCGTAATGTGGCATATGCCATAGCTTCTGTTGCTGGCACTGTTGCTAAAATGGCATTTGATGCATGTATGTTCAACTCGCAGAACTTCTCGTTTGTGAAGCTTCCGAAGGAGTGTACGACAGGCTCGTCAATCATGCCGCACAAGAAAAACCCAGACGTTTTTGAGCTGATACGTGCCAAATCAAATAAGCTGCAGGCGCTGCCACAGCAGGTGATGCTTATCATGAACAATCTGCCATGCGGATATTTCCGCGACCTGCAGATTATAAAGGAGGTGTTCTTGCCTGCATTTGATGAACTGACCGACTGTCTGCAGATGGCGGCATACATAATTAACAAGATGGAGGTGAAAGAGGATATTCTCGATAATCCTATGTATGACGCGATATTCTCTGTAGAGGAGGTTAACCGACTTGCTGCAAACGGAATGCCATTCCGCGACGCATATAAGAAGGTGGGACTGGATATTGAGGCTGGCACATTCACACCTGACAAGAATATCCATCACACTCACGAAGGCTCAATAGGCAATCTGTGTAACGACCGTATATCTGCATTTATGGAGAAGACGCTCAGCGAGTTCTGCTTTGAGCGTGTTGACAATGCGGAGAATGCCCTGCTGAAGAGCGGAGAATAAACTGACAATACTGCAGATATGTTTCGTAAGGCAAAACTGATGCTGCTCGCCATGCTGTTAGGCGTAGTGTCGTGCGGCGATGAATTTACATATTCGAGTTATCCGTGCTATCTCGTGATTGAAAACGGCATACATCAGAACAGCACACTGGCTGCTGCCATGAATGTCATGTCGCC
>JAFPAS010000282.1 GCA_017424205.1 Prevotella sp.
AAAATTCATAATTCATAATTTTGAGGAAACTAGTTTCCTCACCCATCTGCACACTTCTGTACACAATCTGCACCTCTGTAACTCCCTGACATTCAAACCTTCTAATCGAGAGTTCAGATGTTCAGATTTTTTTGAAAAATTTGCAGGCAGCAGTACAATAAACAAAAAGGGCTGTGTAAAAACACAGCCCTTGAGATATTTTCGTATTATCTATTACTTGATAGCAACAGTAGCACGACGGTTGTAAGAGATTGGAGAAAGTGTATCAACACCACCAGCTGCAACAACCTCGATGTTAGACTCGCTTACGCCCATCTTAACGAGCTCTGCCTTAACAGTGTTAGCACGCTTCTCGCTCAGAGTCTGGTTGAAGCTTGCGCTACCAGTCTTGCTGTCAGCATAACCTGTAACAACGATCTTAGCGTTCTTGTCCTTAGCAATCTCTGCAATCTCCTTAACATTCTGAAGATCCTTCTTAGAAGCGATTCTAGACTTGCCAATATTGAAGAATACAGATACAGGAGCAACCATTACTTCCTTAACAGTCTTAACGATTTCCTTTGGCTTCTGGTTAGCGAGCATGTTCTTCAGGCGAGCATTCTCGTTGTTAGCGTCAGCAAGCTGTGCGTTAAGAGCGTCGATCTGGTTCTGTGAGAGAGCCTTGATAGCGTCTACGTCTGGAGTCTTGTTCCACTTAGCCTTGCCAAGGTTGTATGTCAAACCAACTTCTACGTTGAGAGTACGATCCTGGTTGTGGAGTTTGCTGAACTCTGTATCACCAACGATGTCGCAACCATCGAACTGATCCTCGTGTACACCATAAGAAAGGTCGAGGTTAACAGCCAACTTATTGCTCAAACGGAACTGGTTCAAAAGACCTGCAGTTACGCCCATAGCATAGCGATTGTAAGACATGTTACGGCTAACACCAGCACCTACGTAAGGAATAAAATTCCAAACACGGTTCTCATTGTAACCACAAATCATGTTGCTTACGTTGAAAAGAACCTGCTCGCTCAATGTCCAGTACTTGTTTGCATTTTCAGCCTGGTCGTCAGAGATAACTGTTCTACCCCAAACGCCGTTGAGCTTTGTACGAAGACCGAGACCTGGTGTAAACCACTTACCAAGAGCAACAGAGAAACCGAGGTTGTTACGGAAACCCTTCAATGGACTGTTATCCAAATCCATACCTTCCTCCTGGCTACCCCAGAATGCTGTTCCTGATACGTTAGCCTGAATAAACCAGTTGCTCCAGAAAGAATTTGTAGCAACACTGTGCTTGAGAGCTGGTGTCTCAGACTCATTCTGAGCCATACCTGCTACAGAAAAGCTGGCAATAGCCAACATCAATAAAAGTTTTTTCATACTTAAAATATAATTATACTTAAACAATATACTAACTTAGTTTCTGCAAAATTAGATAATTATTCCCAATTAACCAACAATAACACATTATAACATATACTAAAAATACATTTTTTAACATATTTGATTTGTTTCTATGTGTTTTTTGGTTTATCAGCGCTTTAATCATATAATATATAGCCCCATTTATAATAGAAGCTGCTCTATGTCGCGCTGTGGCAAAATACTCAAAATAGGTTCGCCATCAGGGGTGTAATTCATGTTGGAACATGAGAAAAGTCCGTTTATCAGTTCCTCCATCTCTGCGTTGCTTAACAACTGTCCTTTGGGCAATGCCGCATTGCGGGCAAGACTTATTGAAAGGTTCTTTTTTATTTCAGCAACAGAGTCGTCACCATTCATCACATCATGAACCATGTCTAACAGCAGGGACTTAGGATTAAGACCCTCTATTCCGGCTGGTACTCCTATAATAGCATAACAATTATTGCCAAGGTCTGTCAGTTCGAAACCAAGATTGGTGAGTTCAGGAAGAATCTTCTCTAGCAACACAACATCAGACAGCGGCAACTGTACTGTTTCTGGAAACAAAATTCTTTGCGACACAGATGCGTGCTGGTTCTGCTGCGCTAAATAGCGCTCATAGCGAATCCTTACATCTGCCCTATGCTGGTCGATTATCATCAAGCCTGACTTAACGGCTGTCATGATATATGTTCCTTTATACTGATAGTGAGTGGGCGATTTGTCTTCTACCACAAGATTATCTGTATTGCCAAACAGTCCACTATCAGCAGGTTCCTTTGGCATATCAGAAAACATATCTTTCTGAACAGAATTGTCGTTAGAAGAAAATGAATACAAACTTTCCCAATTATTTATTACTTTGGGTTTGCTGGTATTGCCCGACTTAAATGGATTATACGACGGATTGTAATCAATGGACGGCTGAACAGGATTGTCATCATTGCCAAAAACAGGTATATCCGGTTTTCCTTCTGTATCAAAATCAATAGTAGGAATATCGCAGAAACGCCCTAATGCATCTTTAACTGTAGCCGTAAGTATCTGCCAGATGGCCTGTTCGTTTTCAAACTTTATCTCAGTCTTTGTTGGATGTATATTAACATCAATATCTCCTGGCTCTACGTCGAAGTAGATGAAATAAGGCACTTGCATGCCTGCAGGAATCAGTCGTTCGTAAGCATTAATCACAGCCTTATGGAAGTATGGATGTCGCATATAACGCCCATTG
>JAFPAS010000283.1 GCA_017424205.1 Prevotella sp.
ATATGCATCCGCTCACTGCTCCGGCATATACGCTCGACAATATCGCTGCATTCCATACGTCTGTCTGCTCCTCGCCACAGAGAAGCAGATAGGCGGTGCCAGAACTCGCTATTACACCGTAATAGAGAAATACAAAAATATCTGCTATGCCGAGATAGGAAAGAGAGTAAGGGGTGGCTGTATAGAGCCACGCAAAGAGTAGGGCAGTAATACCTATGGCAAGTATCACAACACCGCCTGTATACACAAGGTATAGCCCGAGAAGACATGCTGTGGCGGCTGCAAGCAGGCATGCACACAACATTGACTTAGGTGTTACCTCGCCTTCTGCCAACGCTCTCTTGAATCCTTGACGACCTGCCTTGTCTGTGCCGCGCAGATAGTCGTAATAGTCATTTATAAGATTTGACAGAATCTGTAACGACAAAGCGCAAAAGGCAGTAATACATAGTGTTACGGGATTGACCGAATAACCTGCTTCACTAACTGCAATTCCTGCCACAAGCACTGGCACAAGCGATGCAAAGAGGGTCTGCGGTCTGATAATGCGCAGCCAAAGAAGAATATTGCTAATCATTATTTGGTGGCAGTATATATTGTTGTTATGCCGAAAGTCAGCGGACGATATTTCACTTCGCTGAAACCGATGCTCTCTATCTTGCGCACCATATCCTCGCCCCAGATAAACTCCTTGACCGAGCGGTTCAGGTAGCTATATGCTGACTTGTCTTTGCTGATAAGGCGTCCGACAAGCGGGAGGATGTATGTAAAGAATATGTTGTAGAAAAATCTGACAATCGGATTGGTAGGGTAGGAGAACTCCAGAATAAGCATCTGACCGCCTGGCTTCAGAGTACGGTAGAATTCACTCAGACCCTTGTCTAAATCGGAGAAATTGCGAACGCCGTAAGCGCAGGTAACAGCATCAAAAGAATTGTCTGCATAGCGCATCTCCTGGGCATTTCCCAACTCAAACTTAATCTTGTCGGCATAACCTGCCTTGCGCACCTTCTCCTCACCAATTTTCATCATTTCGGCAGAGAGATCTACACCTTGTATCTCAGAGGCCTTCTTCTGACGCATAATCTCCATTGCCAAATCGGCTGTTCCGATTGCAACATCAAGCAGCTTGTCGCACGGAAGGAGCATGCCTGCTGATTTCTTGCGCCATGACTTGTCGATATTTAATGATAGCAGATGGTTGAGTGTGTCGTAACTTGCGGCTATATTGTCAAACAAATGTCCGATATTCTTCTTCTTGTCTTGCATGATTATCTTATGTGTAGTTGCTATATGATTCTATTATTACAACGTTTTTCCGAGCATGTTCTTGATTGTGCGCTGCGCGATGGCATAGCCTTCGTCATAAAGTCGCTGCAGACGGTCGGGATTGCGTTCTATTCGGTCAACCTCAATCGGCTTTTCTGGACGAACGACAATTATCTTGCCTTCATCCTCAAGTTTATCTATCAGTTCCAACTGACTATTATACAACGTACTACGTTGTTGTAGCGCTTCTCTGAAATGCGGATATTTCTGATACATCATATAGTCGGCTACTGACATGAATTTTGAGGAAAGGCTACCTGGCTTGCTGTCCTTTCTGTATCCTTTATTTCTGGTCAGGACAACGAAGTTTTTCTCGTATCCTTTAAGCATTGCACGTTCTACCGGGATGCTGTCGACAATGCCTCCGTCGAGCATCGGCACGCCTCTGACATATACATTCTTGCTGACATACGGCAGGCTGCTTGACGCTAAGATTATATCCATTGACAGCTTTTGCGCTTCGATGTTTGATAGGCGTGAGAAGTCTTCGAGATGATTAGACAGATACTCTGCCTTGCCTGTCAGAAGATTCGTGGTGACTATCTCAAACTCTGTCTTGGTATTAAAGAACTTTTGATAGTCAAAAGGCCATATTCTGTTAGGCAGATAGTCGTAAAGCAGACGTGTATTAAAGATATTTCCTGTCTTCATCAGCATCTTGACTCCGAGATATTCGTTGCCATACTGCTTCAGCATGCTAATATTAGAAAAACGAGCTCGGCCACGCTGCTGCGTGATATAGCTGCATCCGTTGCATGCTCCTGCCGAAACGCCTATAACATACGGAAACCATATACCTGAATCCATAAGGGCATCAAGCACACCAATGGTGAATATGCCACGCATTCCACCACCTTCAAGCACCAGCCCCATGTCATTTATAGTCATAATATGTCGTTTTTTATACCGAATTACGCAAAGAAAATGTAAATATTATATAATTCATGTGCAAAGATACAAATATGTCAGAAAAAAATATTATCTTTGCATGATTAATTAACAAATCTAAACTATAAATATGCTAAACAGAGAAACATATATACAACGCAGACAGCAGTTATGCAGCTTGATTAATGACGGTATCGTACTGTTGTTTGGTAATAATGAGTCTCCATGTAATTATCCTGCAAACGCATACGCTCCGTTCAGACAGGACTCGTCTTTCCTGTATTACTTCGGACTGCAGGAAATCGGACTGATTGGCGTAATTGATACTGAAACAAACGACGAGTGGCTTCTGGGCGATGATGTCGACGTGGAGGATATCGTATGGTATGGCGCTGTGCCTACAATGATCTCGCTATCTGAGAGTGTGGGGGTAAGAAACTCCGCACCGCTAAAGAGAATTTATGACATTGTTAAGGAGGCACAGGATAAGAAACGAAAAATTCATTTCCTTCCTCCATATCGCCACGACAATCAGATTCTGATAATGGACCTCCTCGGCATTCATCCGTCTATGCAGCGTGAAGCGGCGTCAATGGAACTTATCAATGCTGTGGTGAAAATGCGTTCTAAGAAATCAATCGAAGAGATTGCTGAACTTGAACGTGCTTCTGCAATAGGATATGAAATGCACACAAAAGCCATGAGAATGACTCGTCCGGGCAGAACAGAGAAATTCATTGCTGGACACATTGATAGCGTGGCATATTCGCTGGGGGCAAAGCAGTCGTTCGCTACGATATATACACAGCATGGCGAAATAATGCATGGCTCGCCTTCAATGAATGTACTTGAGGACGGAAGACTTGTGCTGTGTGACTGCGGTGCAGAAACAATTAACAACTACTGCTCAGACCATACAAGAACTCTGCCTATTAACGGCAAATTCACAACTCGTCAGAAGGAGATATATGATATCGTAGCAGAATGTCATGACTATGCGCTTGATGTCGCTAAACCAGGGGTTAAATACTTTGATGTACACATGGCTGTATGCCGTCTTATGACCGAGAGACTGAAAGAGCTCGGACTGATGAAGGGCGATACTGACGAGGCTGTGATGCAGGGAGCACACGCAATGTTCCTACCTCACGGACTTGGACACATGATGGGACTTGACGTGCATGATATGGAGGGACTCGGACAGATACATGTGGGATTTGACGAGGAAACTCGTCCGAGACTTGACCAGTTTGGAACAAACTGCTTGCGTATGGGACGCCGACTGCAGGAAGGATTCGTCGTTACAGACGAACCGGGCATATATTTCATTCCAGCACTGATAGATAGCTGGAAAGCGTCTGGACACTGTAAGGAATTCTTAAACTACGATATGCTCGAAACCTATAAGGACTTCGGAGGAATAAGAATTGAGGATGATATTCTCATAACTTCTGACGGATGCCGATTCCTCGGTGAAAAGCGGATTCCTTATCACACAAAGGATGTAGAGAAATATATGGAAGAAAATAAGGAATAAGAACTATATAAATTTCTATACAACAACTAATAATTCAATTTTAACAATGAAGAAATTTTTCACAATCGCCATGACTATGCTGTTCGCAACAGCTGCAATGGCTCAGGATGCCGCTAAGGCAGAGAAAAAGGATTCTGCTGATCAGAACAAACCGGTGTTTACGGTTATCAAGCAGAACCCAATCAGTTCTATTAAGAATCAGGCTCGTTCTGGCACTTGCTGGAATTATGCTACACTTGCATATTTTGAGTCTGAAATTCTGAAAAAGTCAAATAAGACATACGACCTCTGCGAGATGTTCGTATGTAACAAGAACTACATGGACAGAGCAATCACAAAGGTAAGAATGCACGGCGACGCTCAGTTCTCTCAGGGTGGTTCTATGTATGACGTGCTTTACGTACTTAAGAATGATGGTATCTGCCCTGAAGAGGCAATGCCTGCTCCTGGTACAATGTACGGTGATACACTTAACAACTTCAACGAGTTCTTCTCAGTAATGGAACCATACGTTGACGCTGTTGCTAAAAACAGAGCTCCAAAGCTTTCTAAAGCTTGGAAAGCTGGTCTGCAGGGTATTCTCGACGCATATCTCGGCAAGTGTCCAGAGACATTCGTTTACGAAGGAAAAACTTATACTCCACAGGAGTTTGCTAACTCTCTCGGATTGAACTTCGACGACTATGTGACAATCACATCATATACTCATCATCCATTCTACACTTCATTCGCCGTAGAAGTTCAGGATAACTGGCGTCAGCCTGGTTCATGGAATCTCCCAATGGACGAAATGGCTGCTGTTATCGACAACGCTATTATGAATGGCTACACTGTAGCATGGGGTGGTGACGTTTCTGAAAGCGGATTCACACGTGACGGACTCGCTCTC
>JAFPAS010000284.1 GCA_017424205.1 Prevotella sp.
GCTTGCCAAAGTATTGTCCTCTATCTTCGCCGCTGAAAGCGGCATATCTTCCTTTATCTTCCTATATCTTCTTAAAACGTATCTTCCTCTACCTCCCTTTATCTTCCTCTACCTCCCTCTACATTTAGTAGTAGTCTTTCGTCTGTTTTTTGCTTGCCATCTTTTCTTTTCTGAATTTTGGAAGATAGCTATGCTGGATAGCATTTTGAAAGGATGGAGGCTGTGAATAGCTGAAAATTGAGGTGTTTTGATGGATAAATGGGAGATTTTTTGTTAAATGTATGAGCGTTAAGTTTAATTAACGTTTCGGGGCATTCTATTACAGAAGTTAATTCGTAACTTTGTAAAAGCAAAAAACTTTAATTTTCTATACCTGTAAGAAAACCTGCGGCTAAGGGCACAGAGGGGCGATTATGGATGCGCTGTGTGTCGTGTGCCGTTCCTGACTTTCTATTTTACTAACTACGCTGAAATATGCGGCATGGGAGGCGGTTCGTCGCCCGTTTTGAGGTGAGGGCGTATGCTGACAGACTAAGCTATTTTAACTAACTATATTACTAATAACTAAAAACACTTGTATGAATTTAAGTTTTCTAAGGAAGGCATTCTCAACAGTATTGTTGAGTATGTTCTGCACATTCGTTTTTGCGCAGACAGCTACCGGTGTTGTGAAAGACAGGACCGGTGAACCTATGATTGGTGTGAGTGTGATTGTCAAAGGAACAACAAACGCTGCAATCACCGACATCGAGGGTAAGTTTACTATCAATGATGTTCAGGATGGAACATCGCTTGTGGTTTCTTACATCGGCTATCTCACACAGGAGGTAAAAGCAGGCAAGAATCTGACCATCGTGCTTCAGGAAGACAGCAAGGCGCTGGATGAGGTTGTCGTAGTAGGTTACGGCGTACTGAAGAAGTCTGACTTGACTGGTTCTGTAGGTAGCGTAAGATCGGAGTCTATCGCTGCGAAGGGTTCTACATCGCTGATGGAGAGCTTGCAGGGTCAGGTGGCTGGTGTTAACATCACTCAGGCGTCAAGCCGTGCGGGTGACGGTTTCAGCATTCAGATCCGTGGCAAGAGTTCTATGGGCGACGCAACAACTCCTCTGTATGTTATTGACGGAGTGGTGTGTGACAACATGGACTTCCTGAATCCAATGGACATTGAGAAGGTTGACATCCTGAAGGACGCTTCTTCAACAGCCATCTACGGTTCGCGTGCTACGAACGGTGTCGTAATGATTACAACGAAGAAGGGCGACACAAGCATGGCAAAGGCCACTGTAAGCTATGACGGCTACTATGGTTTCAAGGAAATAGCTAATATGCCAGAGTTTATGACTGGCGACGAGTTCATGAAGTATCGTTTCGGCCGCTATCTGACATCAAGCCAGGATGCTGCTACAGGTTTGACAACATGGGATATGTCAGACTCAAACTACTATAAGATGTGGTGTAACGGCAGCCCTGTTGTGCAGCAGATGTACAAGGACGGCAGATATACTGACTGGGCAGACCTTGTGACACGCGACGGTTCACAGCAGAACCACTTCATCAATATCACAGGCGCAGGCAAGAATATTACATACCGTGTGGGCCTGGGCTATCAGAATGAAGAGGGCACACTGTATGACAGCTATGAACGCTGGAATCTGAAGGGTGCTGTAGACCATAAAATCAACGAGAAACTGAGTGTTGGCTTCTCTGCAAATCTTGCTACATCAAACAAGCGATTCGGCAGTAGCAACTCTGTAAACAACGGCTTTGCTATGACTCCTGTAATGGCTGCTCATTACTGGGACGGCGACAACAAGGGCGAGCCTATTCTCCAGCCAGGTAAGGATGCTGTACTCTATCCTAACGGCGGTGGTCCTACATCAACCTACAATCCTATCGTTGACCGTGAGAACTCAAAGGACGATACACGCTCATACAACGCTATGGCAAACGCTTACCTGCAGTACAGCCCTATAAAGGAATTGATATTCAAGACCACATTCTCGCCTATGTACCAGAAGATACATAGAGGAAAGTTCTATACAGGCGAGACAGAGGCACGCAGAAACCAGGGCACAAACATGGCGGAGGATAGCAACGATGAGGTATTCTCTTACACATGGGATACACAGGCTAACTTCATCAAGAACTTCGGCGACCATAAGCTTAACGTTCTGGCACTCTTCTCTGTTTATGAGCAGAAAGAGGAAGGCAACTATATCAAGGTGACAAACATGCCGTTTGACGTGGCATGGCACAACTGGGGCGCTGGCACAGTAGAGAGCCAGTCAAGCTACTATCGCAAGATTTCTATGCTCTCATACGTAGCGCGTGTGAACTACAGCTACATGGACAAGTATCTCGTTACTGTTTCTTCACGTTGGGACGGCTCTTCTAAGTTTGCTAAGAACAACCGTTGGGGTATGTTCCCATCAGCAGCCGTTGCATGGCGCATGACAGAAGAGGAGTGGATGAAGGGCACTGCCGACTGGCTGAGCAACTTGAAGCTGCGTCTGAGCTTCGGTATCACTGGTAACAATGCCGGTGTGGGTGCATACGACACACAGTCGCTGGCAAACCAGAAGTACTACTACAACTTCGGTGGCACAGTAGCTAACGGCTACGGATATGCTATGAGCAACTCTGCTCTGACATGGGAGAAGACTACAGAGTTTAACTTCGGTATCGACTTCGGATTCC
>JAFPAS010000285.1 GCA_017424205.1 Prevotella sp.
AGTTTGTATTCGCCATTGTGCGAACTGATTGTCAATGGTTTGCGCAGCCCGAATGCCTTTAAAACATGACGTAGAGCGACGCGGAACTTGCTCTTCAGCGTTCCATAACGCCACGGACGAGTGTTCAAGAATCTATATTCTTGATAAAGCTGAGCAGCCTCAGGACGGTCTGTCAGGCATGTAGCAAACAGGAATTCCTCTCCCTGATGCTGTTCTATGTGTCGCATGATACGGCTGTTTGACCACAGTGGATAATCAAGTCCGCTGATTGAAAAGAAATAGTCAAAACGCCTTTCTGCACGCAATGCTTCCTTCAGTAAGGTCATCTGATATCTGACCTGACCGAAACTGCCCCACATGACATTGTGCCGCTCTACAGTAAAATGAACTCGCGAGTCGGCTGACAACAGATTGAACTGGCTTATGTCGCTCTTCGCATCGACATGCACGAAAAAATCTGCCTCAGCAGGAAGCGAAGCAATAAGACGCTGCAGATGTTGCGCATCTGTGTGTGCCGATATGAGATATGCTATGTTCATTTTTTTAGTTGACAAGTAGACGAGTAGACAAGTTGCTTGTTTAGTTGACGAGGAAATGATAACGATAACCTTTAACCATTGGCTTCGCCGATTCTGCTCCCGCTCGGCAGAGATTGAACGAGTTCATCTCTGCTCTCGCTTACTCGCAGAATTAAACCTTAAACCTTAACCTTTATACCTCAAAGTCAAGGCAACTGCGCAGAACTGCATACGGACGCACCAGGTCGTCTGCCACAGCCACATGGGCAGGATGTGTGGCATACGCCTTCAGAGCCTCTTCTGACTCAAGTGTGCTGTCGAGCATGATGTCGGCTGTTGACGTTGCGAGACGTCCATCAATATGTACTGTCACGTCCAACAGTCCCGGCACTACTCCAACCAAGTTTTCTAAACCTTGCTTTATATTTTTCTTAACTGTATATTTCTCTGTTTCAGACAATTCTGGATTAAGTGTCCAAAGTATTATATGCTTTATCATTGCGTATTTTTTATTAACAACTAAAACCTTAATCAATAAACGCTAACATACTTTTACCCGAAAAACTTCTCGAGAACGATGAGCGTCATAAAACCAAGCAGCAAGGCGTATGTAGCCTGCTTCTGATAACCATGTGCATGAGTTTCGGGTATCATCTCATCACTTGTAACATACAGCATCGCACCACCGGCAAATCCAAGCATGACTGGCAGTAGCATCGACGAGATGTTTCCAAGACCATAACCAATCAATACGCCAACAATCTCCAGCATACCTATCGCTATAGAGATAAACAGCGTACGCCAATGACTCACTCCTGCAAGTAAGAGCGGAGCTATGATTACCATTCCCTCTGGAATATTATGGAATGTAATACCGAGTGTCACCATCCACGATGCCGATGCTTCGTTACTCACCGTTACACCTGCCGCCATTCCTTCCGGCAACTTGTGTATGGCTATGGCAAGCACAAAAAGCATGATGCGGTTAAGAGACGCATTATGCTTATGTTCCTCTGCATCCAGACCTGTTATGGTGTGCATATGTGGTGTCACAAGATCGAGGACATTCAAGAAGAATGCACCTACCATCACACTTAAAGCGATGACCCACCATGGTATGCTCCCAGCAGAAGTTTCAAAAGCAGGAAGAATAAGCCCTACTGTTGACGCTGCAAGCATAATACCGGCACAGTAGCCAAGCACTGTGTCGTTCCATTTATGAGGCAGTTCCTTTATGAAGAAACCTATCACCGAACCTAAAACCGTTGCCCCAAAAAGAGCAGCAGCACTAATCCATATCTGTGTCATTTCATCCTAAAAAGTTATATTGTGCCCTGTCGCAGCCAATCCCTCACGCATTCGCTTCGGCATCTTGCTCACCACAGCATCATAGCTGTGGCATATCATGCTAATCACAAGCGAATCGGGCAACTCACCAAACAGGTTTATCTGATTCCAATGCCGCTTGTTCATGTGCCAGGCTGGTGCAATCTCGGCATAACGTTCACGCAGCTCAACAGCAAGTTCTGGTTCGCACTTCAATACGAACCACTGTGTATTCTCCAGGTCTATCATGGCGAATATCTTGCCACGTATGCGGAACACAAGTGTAGTCTCGTCGAAGGGGAAGTCTTCTGTCACTTCCGGCAATGAAAGACAGAAATCTCTAACTGTTTCTACATTCATCATTAATCCTTCCCCCTTAACATTAAACCTTAACCGTTAACCGTTAATCCTTCTTCACTTCCATACCTGCCGCAGTCCATGCTTTGTAGCCTCCTTCAAGGTCTACGACCTGCAGACCGTGGCGTTCCATGATAGCAGCAGCTGTCTGGCTACGTCGTCCGCTACGGCAGTATATGTAGTATGTCGGACCAGCCGTTAGCATCTTTACTGCTTCTTCAAATGCAGACTTATCGAGCACATTGAGCAGTCTTGCTCCTGCGAGATGTCCTTCTGCATATTCCTCTGGAGTACGCACGTCAATCAGTACGCCTGTTGTATCAGCGCTGATGGCTGCAGCATATTCCTTCACCGCTACAACCTTGCCATATTTCTTCTGCGCTTTGCATGCACAGCATACAGCAATCACAGCTACAAGTGTTATAAGTAAGTATTTCATGTCTATATCAGTTTATTATAAAAAATTAAGTTTCGCCAGTTCCGCTTGCCTTGTAGATAGAGGGAGGTAGATGAAGATAGAAGGAGATAGATGACATTTGATTTGATGCAGAACACCAGCTTGCCAAAGTATCGTCCTCTATCTTCGACGCTGAAAGCGGCATATCTTCCTTTATCTTCCTATAACTTCTCAAAAAGTATCGTCCTCTATCTTCTTAAGTAAAAAGAATCTTTTTAAGTGCAGAGCGCAACAGAGAATTCCCTCACGCAACAAAGCTTGCATCCCAATCGCTTCGCACTGCAGTATTGTCCTCGCGTCACACAATAGGCAGACTGATGCCCTTTATCTTCTGGTATATATCGAGCGCATAGATATCTGTCATGCCTGAGATGTAGTCTATGACAGCAAGGATGCGGGTTTCGAGATTATCCGACTGTATGTCATACTGCGATGACACACGGCGCAGAAGCTGCTGCGAGTAGTAGCGGTCAGGATGTACCGCAGCCTCTATCATACGCTCCATGAGAGTCGCCATAATCTGATAACCAGAGAGTTCTATGTCAAGCACTGGCTTGCTGTTGTATATCCTTTGCATCGAGATGCTCTGACAACGTTTATACGCCAGACTTTCCCGTTCCGGAATATAGTCTATCAAGCTGCCAGTCATCGTGCCGCAGAGAATCTCATCCTCATGCTCGACAAATGCCTTAACACACAGATTCTCCAGTTTTCCGATGACACACGCTCTCATATATATCACCTTCTCATTATTGTCTGTGATGCCCTCGTCTTCTATGCGCTGGCATATTGACTGACTGGTATTTTCATCAAAGAAGCCAAGCAGTAGCGAGCGGGTTTCCTCGTACGAGAGGATTTTCAGTTTATGGGCATCTTCAATATCCATTATCTCATAGCATATATCATCCGCAGCCTCTACAAGATACACTAGCGGATAACGAGCATAGACCTTCAACGCCGGGTCGTTCTTTATGAACGGCACATCTTCTGGCATATCTGCTGCTGTAAGTTCTGGTATACCAAGTTCTTCTGCGATTCGCATGTAAATATCCATATCGTCGTTGAAGAAGCCGAACTTCTTTCCCTTCAGTCCCGCTCCGCTCTCACACGGATACTTGACAATTGACGCCAGAGTGGCATACGTCATTACAAAACCACCCTTTCGTCTGCCTTTGAAACGGTGGGCAAGCAGTCGGAAGGCATTAGCATTACCCTCGAAGTGTGTGATGTCGCTCCACAGACGCTCGCTGATATGCTCTTTCAGGAATAGTCCTTTCCCCTCAGTAAAGAAAGTCTGTATTGCCTTC
>JAFPAS010000286.1 GCA_017424205.1 Prevotella sp.
GACAAGGAGAAACTGCGCCAGCTGAATCAGGAAATCTCAGCTCTGCAATTGCAGTTCAGCCAGAATCTTCTCTACGAGACTAATAATACATACGTCGTAGTAGACAAACTCTCTGACCTCGACGGACTGCCACAGTCTGACATCGAACGTGCGTCTGCTATGGCAGCTGCTCAGGGACAGCCTGACAAGTGGATGTTCAATATGCAGCGTGCGTCATGCAATCCGGTACTGCAGTACTGCACAAACCGCGACCTGCGCCGCCGTGTGTACGAAGCTTACTGCAACCGTGGCTACCAGGGCAACCAGTACGACAGCCGAGAGATCTGCGCAAAACTCGTGAAGCTGCGCCTTGAACGCGCTAACCTCATGGGATTCAAGAATGCCGCAGAACAGATTCTCGACACACGTATGGCAAAGACACCTCAGGCTGTATACAATCTGCTCGACCAGATTTGGACTCCTGCCGTAGCAAAGGCTAACGAGGAGCTTGACGACATACGCAAGGAGATGCAGAAAGACGGACTGACATGCGAGCCAGAAGGCTGGGACTACCGTTTCTATTCTGAGCGTGCACGCAAGGCAAAGTTCAACTTCGATGAGAACCAGCTCTCTGAATATCTTGAGATAAACAACGTTCTCAAAGGTGTGTTCTATACAGCCACAAAACTCTACGGCATCACATTCAAGGAGATAACATCTGAAGTGCCTGCCTACGAGCCTACAGCACAGGCATGGGAGGTATACGACCGCGACTCTACCCTGCTCGCTATATTCTACAGCGACTACTATCCTCGTGACGGCAAACGTGCCGGAGCATGGTGCACAAGCTTCCGCTCACAGTCATACGAGAACGGCAAGCGCATACAGCCAGTTGTAGTCAATGTGTGCAGCATGACACCTGCCAGCGCTGACCGCCCTGCCCTGCAGTCTATTGACAACGTGAAGACTATGTTCCACGAGTTCGGCCATGCACTTCACAGCTTCATGCGTGACGTACACTATAGCAGCGTAGGCGGCGTAGAGCGTGACTTCGTCGAACTGCCATCACAGATTAACGAGCACTGGGCATTCGAGCCTGAGGTACTGGCAGTTTACGCTAAGCACTATAAGACTGGCGAGCCTCTCCCACAAGAACTGCTCGACAAGTATAATGCAGCAAGCCAGTACGGACAGGGCTTTGCCACTGTAGAATATCTCGCAGCATCATACGTCGACATGGATCTCCATGTGCTGACATCCGTACCAGCAGACCTCGAGGTTATGAAGTTCGAGGAGAAGAAGTTGGCTGAGCGCGGCATACCACGTCAGATACAGCCACGCTACCGTGTGACAAACTTCTCTCACACTATGGGCGGCGGCTACACAGCCGGCTATTACAGCTACATCTGGGCAGAGGTGCTTGATGCTGACGGCTTCGAGGCATTCAAGGAGACTGGCGACATATTCAACCAGGAGGTGGCAGAACGATTCCGCAAGTACGTTCTCACACTTGGCGGCATCGACGACGGTATGACTATGTACCGCAACTTCCGTGGTTCAGAGCCAAAAATTGATGCTCTCCTGAAGAACCGTGGACTGACAAAATAAGCATAGAATAATTCATTCAACTATCATACACATGAAGCGGAGAAGCCCGTCTTCTCGGCTTCATGTCTTTTCACAAAAACAACACATTAAACAACAACCAAACATGAAATTAAAAATCTATCTGCTTCTAACCGCACTATGTTTTCAGGTAACATGTCTGGCATCTACAGACAACGAAGAGAAAACCACAAACAGAATCTCATGGGAAGGCGCGATATCTGGCGACGCCTGGCGCACCGAGTTCTCCTATCATTACATGCTATCGCCATACTACGGCTTCGGCGGTTCGATAGGACGTATTCAAGGATTAGAAGATTTCACCGGTGGCGACGGCTGGCTTGTCGACGAGGATTCTCAGCGTCCTTCACACCTCTACCTCTCTCCTTCCATTCATCTCGATCTTCCTTCCATTGTGAAAATCGGGAAAATAGGCATCGGTCTGTATGCTGAGCCTGGTCTGATGCTGACAATACCATACGAAAGAATCAATTTCGAAGACCACAGCATGCCATATCCGAAACATGAGGACAAACACATGAGCAGCCACGGAGGCAACTGGGCTTTCTTCAACGTGAAGGCAGGTCTGAATATTCACGTGCATAAGAATCTCTGCTTCACAGTGGGCTATAACTTCTCAACATTCGACATCAATACCACACGCCGAACTATGAAGTACAACAATAAGAGCATCGAACCGCTGCTGCCTAAGAAAGAGAATCTGCATGAGATAACAGTATCACTTGTTGGATATTTCTGATCTAATATATAAATGCATAAAGCAGGACATTTCTAAGGTGTCCTGCTTTATGCATTTATATACTTACCACTAATATGTATTTCCTTATGATGGAATAAAATATTTAGTCTGTCTGTTAATCTCCATTATATACTCCGGCGAAGAAGATTGCGCCTGTATTATTCTCTGCTACGATATACACGAACGGACGATTAGCAAAGAACTCACCATTACCAAATATATCCGCACCACCGCCAAGGCTTAACAGGTCTCCGGTAGTTATTGCCACCATCTCTGTGCCTTCTTCAGTCACATTTATCTGTGCACGCTGAGCCATGCTGCTGATATACATGTTTCTACTATCAGTAATCTTCCCAAACTCTGCGTTTGGCGAGAATGCCTTTGTCATTCCGATAGCAGCTAAAGCTGTCTTCATGTCAATGATGTTATCAGTGCTGTATTTCGGCATTTTAAGGTTTAGCAGCATGTTCTTGAGTCCTTTGCAAACATTCATCCACGATTCTGTGTTCAGACTGCCCAGAACATCATCGACGGTCTTTCCCTCATTAGGCAGCATAACATACATGTTCCATACCGTGCCGCTGCCGTAAGGTAGACACACCATGCTCATGACATCGTTAGCTGCACACGCTACGATAGCATTGTTATTCATCATCTCTGTCTGATGTGCCTCTCCGCCCTCAGTCATGAATGTCTCGGTCTTTGTGTCCTCTCTGTCAAACTGGTTTGTCCATTTTGCATTAAAATATATGGAGTTGAGAATGTATGCTACAGCATCTGGCGACAGACGATCAATGATTTTCTGTATCTTTCCGTTAGTCTTATCCTTTGCCCAGTTGTTTATTGCGTTGAGCGATTCTGTCTTTGAAAAGTCAAGCGAGCGTATGTCTGCATCGTAATACTCGTCCATGCACTCTTTGAACTCTTTCTTCAGATTGTAATCCTTATTCGTGTATATGGCATTGGCTATTTTCAGCGTTACCTGCCTGTCCGCTTCTGGAACATCGTCTATCAGAACTTCGCACATCTGGCTGACTTCTCTTGCCGTAGCCTTGTCAAGACACATCGTCTTCAGAATCTCGCGCTGTGTCTCCCCCTCGGCACCCTCTGCCATCATGCCCATCATGAATGTTGCGCCTATAGGCGAGAAGAACATGCTCTTCTGTCCCTGGCTCTCTGTCTGATGCTGACGGTATACCTCTCTAAAGAGATTAAACGAGAAGTCATTGCTTTTCTCCACCATTGCCTTCTGCTCTGC
>JAFPAS010000024.1 GCA_017424205.1 Prevotella sp.
ATGCGCACGCTTTCTGAGAATGGCCGTGCTGATTTGGCATACCGTATAGCATCGCAGAAGACATATCCTTCATGGGGTTATATGGTAGAGCAGGGCGCTACAACAATCTGGGAGCTATGGAATGGCGACAAGGCTAATCCACGTATGAACTCAGGTAACCATGTCATGCTTCTTGGTGACCTGTTGATATGGTATTATGAGAATCTTGCAGGCATTAAGAACGCTCCAGGTTCTGTTGCATTCAAGAAGCTCATGATGAAGCCAAACTTTGAGATTCAAGACCTTGACAATGTTGACGCATCATACCAGACACCTTACGGTATGGTTAAATCACAGTGGACTAAGACTCTTGAACAGGTTGTTTGGAATATCACTCTGCCAGCAAACACTACTGCAGATGTTTATTTGCCAGATGGAACAGTTAAGACCATAGGTTCTGGCACACACACACTGAAATCAAAGATAGCTCCTCATGACAAGAGCATCGTTAATGATGAGTTTGTCTATGACCAGTCAATCTATCCTGAGACCCATGCTTCTTCAATCGTCGAATTGAAGAATGGCGATCTTGTGGCAACATATTTCGGTGGCACAAAGGAGCGTAATCCTGACGTATGTATTTGGACACAGATTAAGACGAAAGGTTCTGACACATGGTCAGCTCCAGTTCTTGCTGCTGATGGCGTCTTTGCTTTGGGTTCAGAGCAGGGCAATATAGCAGGTATCGACACACTCTGTGCACAGGCAAACGTAGGTCCTGTAAAGAATCTAAATATCGGATGGGCGCAGGCAAAGAGTCCAGAGGCAAAGAATAATAAGGCACTTGACGGATACTACCGTAAGGCTTGTTGGAATCCAGTGCTATTCCAGATGCCTTCAGGAGAACTTTGGCTCTTCTTCAAGATAGGTCTGAAGGTTGCCGACTGGACTGGTTGGTTGACAAAATCTACAGATGGTGGCAAGACATGGAGCGAGAAGGAACCTCTGCCACAGGGATTCCTTGGTCCTGTAAAGAACAAGCCAGAGATTATCAACGGCCGTCTTATCTGTCCTACATCTACAGAAGGCGACGGTTGGAAATTCCATGTAGAGATACTCGACCTTAAGACTAACGAATGGAAATACGTTAAGATAGCCCGTGAGGATGCCATCCTTACAACAGACATGGTGCCAGTTCTTCCAAAGAATGGCAATATGCCAGAGATGATACTAAAGGAAGGAGCGAAGAAACGCCCTGTAGACTGTATCCAGCCTTCAATACTGAAGCATAAGGATGGCCGTCTTCAGATGGTTGGTCGCACACGCAACGGCCGTCTCGCTTCAACATTCAGCAGCGATAATGGCGACACTTGGACTCCTGTCACACTGCTCAATGTTCCTCAGAACCAGTCAGGAACAGACGCCGTGACCCTCAAGGACGGTCGTCATGTGCTCATATATAATAATGTGTACACAGTTCCAGGAAAGCGTAAGGACCATCGTTCGCCATGCTCACTGGCAATTTCAGAAGACGGAATCACATGGAATCACTTCCTCACACTCGAGGATAGTCCTATCGGACAGTATTCATATCCGTCAATCATACAGGGCAAAGACGGTTCGCTCCATTGTATTTACACATGGCGTCGTCAGCGCATATCATACAAGCAGATAAAACTTAAGTAATAATATATAGGGTAAATGAGGAAAGAAGCCAGCGGCAGAATTTCTCGTTTACCCTTAATTTGTATATATCCATGAAAAGACTATTATCTACTATCTTATTTTTCGGTGTAATGCTCGTGGCTTATGCGAGCAGCGTAAATATCGTATTGCCAAAGAAGGCAACAAACCGTGTAGAGTATGCTGCAGAATATCTGCAGAAAAAACTTACCCAACAGGGCTTTGATGTAAGTGTCACAAAGAACGGAAAGGCAGACAAAAGCTCTGAGTGTAAAGTATATCTATCTATTTCAAAAAACACAGCAAGCCTCAAGAAAGAAGGCTTTGAAATCACAACGACAGTAAAGCAGTCAAAGAAAGGTGCTATCACAAACATCTCAATTGTCGGCAATGACGGTACAGGATGTATATATGCATGTAATGAACTTGCTGAACAGATAAAGAAGAACGGCATCTCAAAGCTGCCTTCAAGTGTGAAGGATGCTCCAGAGATGGTGCTTCGCGGTGGATGTATTGGCGTGCAGAAGCCATATCTGCTGCCAGGCCGCATGGTATACGAATATCCTTACACACCAGAACTCTTCCCTTGGTTCTACGACAAGCAGCATTGGATTGAATATCTTGACATGCTTGTAGAAAACCGCATGAACTCTGTATATCTTTGGAACGGTCATCCGTTTGCTTCGCTGGTAAAACTGCCAGACTATCCTTACGCAGTTGAGGTTGACGATGCTACATTCGAGAAGAACAAGGAAATCTTCGCATTCCTCACAAAGGAAGCAGACCGTCGTGGTATTTTCGTCATACAGATGTTCTACAATATTCTTGTTTCTAAACCATTCGCAGAGCATCACAAGATTAGAACACAGGACCGCAACCGTCCTATCACACCACTGCTTCACGACTATACATATAAATCAGTCAGAGCCTTCATTGAGAACTATCCAAATGTAGGACTCCTCGTATGTCTCGGAGAGGCTATGGCAACCCATGAGGATGACGTTAAGTGGATGACAGAAACAATTATCCCTGCTGTGAAAGACGGTCTGAAGACACTCGGCCGCACAGATGAGCCACCAGTGCTTCTCCGTGCGCATGATACAGACTGCAAGATGGTTATGGAAGCGTCACTCCCTCTGTACAAGAACCTCTATACAATGAATAAGTACACAGGCGAGTCACTCACAACTTACACTCCACAGGGTCCTTGGGGCGAGACTCACAAGGCGCTTGCAGCACTCGGTTCAACACACATTTCTAACGTACATATCCTTGCAAACCTTGAGCCATTCCGCTGGTCATCACCCGACTTCATACAGAAGACAGCACAGGCTATGCACAATGCACACCACGCCAATGCGCTTCATCTCTATCCTCAGGCATCTTACTGGGACTGGCCATACACAGCCGACAGCGTTAAGACAGCCGATGGAAACCGCATGAAACAGCTTGACCGCGACTGGATGTGGTATTCAGCATGGGGCCGTTACGCATGGAACTGCCAGCGCGACCGCAACGAAGAGAAAGCATATTGGGACGACACCCTCGCTGTAAAGTTCGGCACTACAGCAGCTTCTGCTGCCAAGATCCGTGAAGCACTGGAGGAGAGTGGTGAGATTGCACCAAAGCTTCTGCGCCGTTTCGGTATTACTGAAGGCAACCGTCAGACTCTGCTTCTCGGCATGTTCTGCTCACAGCTTGTTAATCCGTATAAGTACACCGTATATCCAGG
>JAFPAS010000287.1 GCA_017424205.1 Prevotella sp.
GATTGCAGCAGCAGCGGCAGCAATAACAGAGAAATAATATCTCCACCATACGCTCTAGCAGATTTTTACGGCAGCGGCAGAATGCATCGGCTTTATAGAAATCTGATACTCTCCAATAGAAAGAGAATGTCTATCTCTGCTGTAGAAATCTGTTACGGGCAAAAACTAAATCTAAAACCTAATATAAACAATGTACACACTTTTAGCAGCAACAGCATCAATCCACTGGGTTGACTATGTGATTGTCGTGGCATCAATCCTTCTGGCAGTAGTCATGGGATTCTATTTCGCTCACAGACAGAAAGACTCAAACGCATACTTCACAGCCTCAGGCCGTGTACCTGACTGGGCTATCGGTATGTCTATCTTCGCCACACTCATCAGTTCGGTGACATTCCTCGCATATCCTGGCGCAGCCTATGCAGGCAACTGGATTCTGCTCGTGCAGGGACTCATGGTGCCTATCGTGCTCGTTTCGCTGATAGGACTCATCGTGCCGCTCTTCCGCAAGGTTATCAAGCTCTCTACATACGAGTATTTTGAGCGCCGTTTCGGAGCTTTCGCACGCTTCTATTCGAGCATCGCGTTCGTGCTGACACACTTCACTAAGATGGGTTCAGTATTCTTCCTCGTGTCAATGGCTCTCGCTTCGTTCATGAATATTGACATCTACTGGGTTATAGCCGTGCTCGGCGTGACCATCATCCTCCTCACTTTCCTCGGCGGTATGGAGGCCATCATCTGGATGGACGTTATCCAGGGCGGCATGCTCATCGGCGGCGGACTTCTCTGTATCATCTTCCTTCTCTGCGCATTCGGCACACCATTCTCTGCAGGCGACATCCTTCAGACAGCATGGAATGCCACTGCGAATGTCGGACCATACGAAGTGAGCAAGATTGGTGTCGGTCCGTTTGAGTGGGATTTGGTTGAGACAACATTCCTTGTGATGGCTCTCAATGGTTTCTTCTACGCTCTGCAGAAGTATGGCACAGACCAGACAATCGTACAGCGCTATCTCACTGCAAAGGACGATAAGAGTGCAAAAAAGGCCGCTTTCATCGGAGTTTTCCTCTCTGTGCCTATCTGGACAATCTTCATGCTCGTAGGTTCGCTGCTCTTCGCTTACTACCAGCTGTCGCCTGACGCTGCCATCGAAGGCATGAAGGCTGATGCAGTATTCCCTCACTTCATCTCTACACAGCTGCCAATCGGTGTGCGTGGTCTGATAATCGCAGCCATAGCAGCCGCAGCAATATCATCACTCGACTCAGACCTCAACTGTCTCTCAGCCATTGCCGTTGAAGACTATCTGATGCGATTCAAGAAGAACGTGTCAGACAAGTTCCGTCTGAACTTCGGCCGTCTGATTGTTGTGCTGGCAGGACTTGGCGCAGTAGGCATCGCAGTGCTTTATGTTCAGAGCAACGGTGGAGCAGTGCTTGAGACCATCTTCGCCTTCTACGCCATCTTCTCAGCAGGCATTGTGGGCATCTTCCTGCTCGGACTCTTCTCACGCCGTGCTAACAAGCAGGGACTCTATGTCGGTCTGGCAGTCTGCATACTCTTCACAGCCTATGCAATGCTCACCTCTCCGCAGAAGATGCCTGACGGATCAAAGCAGGCACTCCTCGACTTCGGCGCATGGAACTACACTCACTCAAAGTACATGCTCGGCGTATACAGCCATATCATCGTGCTTGTAGTGGGCTACGTAGCATCATTCTTCTTCAAGACACCTCTTGCTGACAAGGAGCTGACTATCTTCGGATGGCTCGAGGAGAAGAAGGCTGCAAAGAAATAAGTTGGTCTGAGGTTAACGTCAACGACAACGATAACGATGACGTCAATCCTTAATCCATTTAATAAATAATACGTATAATCTCCCTTGCATCGCATAACGTGTTGCAAGGGAGATTTTTTTTGCTGCCGACGATTTGTCATAATAATTTAACATCCATGTCTTGGCAGAGAAAAAGAAACTTTATAACTTTGCAGCAGATAACCAGGCGGGCGGCAGAGAGCGCATAACAGTGCGCACACGCTGACGGCGTCCGTCATAATAGATACAGAGAAATGAAAATACTTGTTGTTGACGACGAACAGGACATCTGCGACATCTTGCAGTTTAATCTTGAGATGGAGGGCTACGACGTAGACACCGCAAACTCTGCCGAGGAGGCGCTGACCCTTCAGCTGGCACATTATGACCTCCTGCTGCTTGATGTCATGATGGGCGAGATGTCAGGATTTCATCTTGCCGAGCGTCTCAAGAAAGATGATGCTACAGCCCGTCTGCCCATTATCTTCATTACAGCCCTCGACAGCGAAGACCATACAGTGCGCGGACTCGAACTGGGTGCCGACGACTATATCAGCAAACCGCTGAGCATAAAGGAGGTGAAGGCACGTGTGAAAGCCGTGCTCCGACGCTCCACCCACACACAGGCAGCAACAGACATACAGCCGGCAGCAGCAGCTCACGATATTGTCTACGAAACACTCTGCATCAGCACTGAGGCGAAGACAGCAAGCGTTGACGGCGAAGAGATTACGCTGACAAAGATTGAGTTTGAACTGCTGGCATATCTCGTCAGACATGCGGGCAAGGTGTCGACACGCGAAGAACTGCTGAAGTACTGCTGGCCGAGCGACACATATGTGCTCGGACGCACTGTCGACGTAAATATTACGCGTCTGCGAAAGAAAATAGGACGTTACGGAAAACAAATACGCACACGTTTCGGCTATGGCTACACGTTTGAAAAATAGACCATTCCAGAACTCGCTCTACTTCAGCATCGGAGCGACATTCCTGCTTTTTGTCGTGTTGATATCTATCTATCAGCACCGGCGCAGCAGAGAATACAAAATAGATATCCTTACAGCGCAGCTGCAGGCATACAGCTACAAGATGTCTGATGTGCTCGGCGACAGCCTGCTCTCGCCACACGTGTTCTATAATTATGTAGAAAAGAACTCCATGGAGGGCCTGCGTGTCACCGTTATCGACACAACAGGACGTGTCATACTCGACAGCCGCCGCCACGATGTGACAGACATGCAGAGCCATAGAAACCGCCGCGAGGTGGAGCAGGCGCTGCGCTACGGCACCGGATACGATCTGAAACGCAAGTCAGAAACCCTTGATGAGCCATATTTCTATTCGGCAGCACGCGTAGGCGACAACATCATCCGCACAGCGCTGCCATATTCGGCAGAAATCACCAAGTCGCTCCAGGTGGACTATTCCTACATCTGGTATACAGCGATTGTCATCATCGTGCTCATCTTTGTGCTCTATCACAGCACGTCAAGAATCAGGCGCCACATAGGTTATCTGCACAACTTCGCAATCAAGGCGCAGCGAGGCGAACCGCTCGACTATGAGCTCGACCGCCGTCTGCCCGACGATGAACTTGGCGAAATCTCGCACACGATAACCACACTCTACTGGAAACTCCGTCATAGCGAGGAGGAGAAACAACGCATAAAGCGACAGCTCACACAGAATGCTGCACACGAGCTCAAGACACCCGTGGCAAGCATACATGGATATCTCGAAAGCATCATGACTCATCCTGACATGGACGAGGCTACACGCCAGAGATTCATGGAGCGTTGCTATGCGCAGAGCGAGCGCATGACAAAACTCCTGCAGGATATGTCAGCACTCGCAAAACTCGATGAAATCGAGCAAAATCGTACGAAAAACACAGAAAATACGTTGCGCGAGGAGATAGATGTGGCAGCCATAGTGCGCACCGTGACTGACGAACTCGCACTGCAACTGACAGAGCAGGGCATCAGCGTGACGACAGATATGCCAGAGCAGATTATGCTCCGTGCTGACTATGGCCTCGTCTATAGCATCTTCCGCAATCTCTTCGACAACAGCATAGCCTATTCTGGCGCTACGACCATCACCGTAAGGGCGAAAGCCGTGACGGCGGCGCAGAACGGAGCGCGGGCATACGAATTTCTCGTCATGGACAACGGAGTGGGTGTAGAACCGCAGCATCTGCCACGTCTCTTCGAACGCTTCTATCGTGTGGACAAAGGACGCTCACGAAAACTTGGCGGCACAGGACTCGGACTGGCCATCGTAAAGAATGCCGTGACGGCCCACGGAGGCACGTGTGCAGCAGAAATCACACATGGCGGAGGGCTCGCCGTTCGTTTCACACTGACAGAATAGCTGGCATATCGCCATTAGGATTATGCTCCTGCAGAAATGATATCCGTGCGTGTTTCGTGCGAACAAAACATCAGAAATAAACAAGAGGCTGTTTCTTGACCGGCAAGAAGCAGCCTCTTGCCGTATAAAAAGCACTTGGTTGTCAGGCAATACGCAGTTTTTCATCTCTGCATGCTTGTCTCGAAAGAAAATTTTGTCCGTCACGCTCTGGCGTGGAATGAAGGCAGTGAAAAAACTGCGTGCATCCAGACTAAGACATGCACGGAGAAAGGTGTGCGAGGAGAATGTAACAAAATTGTAATAAAATTGTTACGAAGATGAAAAAATAAATTCCTAATTTTGCACCGTGAAATCATATATAGGAATATATAGACAAACATTATAAACATTTTTATGGACATTTTTTATTTAGGAATTGTTATCTTTATCATCGTCCTTGCCGTTTTCGACCTTGTTGTAGGTGTGAGCAATGACGCAGTAAACTTCCTTAATTCTGCCATCGGAGCAAAGGTGGCGCGTTTCAGAACAATCATCGCTATTGCAGCGGTAGGTGTCTTTGCAGGT
Organism: Prevotella sp.; assembly: GCA_017424205.1. Taxonomy (GTDB): domain Bacteria; phylum Bacteroidota; class Bacteroidia; order Bacteroidales; family Bacteroidaceae; genus Prevotella. Next base: position 4,763 of record JAFPAS010000287.1, read on the forward strand.
GCTGCGCTGAGCAACGGCATGATGGATGTGGCACGTCACGGCATCATGACACCGCAGTATTTCTCGTTCCATGATGTCATGTGCGTCTTCCTCGCCGTCATGGTGACCGACGTCATTCTGCTCGACATCTTCAATACGCTCGGAATGCCGACATCAACAACTGTCAGCATGGTGTTCGAACTCCTGGGCGGTGCATTCGCCATCGCTATCATCAATATCGCAGCAGGCGGCACAATGCCTGACGGTACACCGCTCATGCTCGGCGATATGCTTAATACGGAGAAGGCGCTCAGCGTTATTCTCGCCATTTTCCTCAGTGTGGCGCTCGCTTTCTTCTTCGGTATGCTTGTGATGTGGATAGCACGCCTTGTCTTCACATTCACATACCGCATCAATGGCAAGACAACAGCTGCCGACGGTTCAATGGGCGGACTCGTCAGCTCGTCTATAAAGATTGGTGTCTTCTCAGGCATTGCCGTGACAAGCATCATCTGGTTCCTGCTCATCAAGGGACTGAAAGACTCTTCGCTCATGACTCCTGAGCTGAAGACATTCGTCAATGAGAATACATGGTATATAATAGGTGGCGGACTGCTCGTCTTCTCTGTGCTGATGACATTCCTCAGCGCGCTGAAGGTGCCAGTGCTGAAGGTGGTGGTGCTGCTCGGCACATTCGCCCTCGCTATGGCATTTGCTGGCAATGACCTCGTCAATTTCATCGGTGTGCCGCTCACAGGTCTCGATGCATATAATGACTATATGGCAAACGGCGGAGGCGAACCGCATGCCTTCTTGATGGGAAGCCTCATGAAGTCAGCAAACACTCCTTTGGTATTCCTGATACTTGCTGGTGTGCTCATGGTGCTTGCACTCGTCTTCTCAAAGAAGGCACACAATGTGGTGAAGACCAGTGTTGACCTCAGCCGTCAGGACGAAGGCGATGAGATGTTCGGTTCTTCTGCAGTGGCACGTGTGCTCGTTCGCACATCAACACGTATGGCAAACAACGTGGTGAGCATCGTTCCGCAGTCAGCCCGCCGTTGGATTGACTCTCGATTTAATCC
>JAFPAS010000288.1 GCA_017424205.1 Prevotella sp.
ACCATAGGCTTGCTCCATGTCTTTCCGTTGTCGGTGCTGCGGCTGTAAGCCACCCATGTATCCTCGGCGTCTTCGTCTTTCTTGCTGCTCTGCCACATGCAGTAGAGATCGCCCTTGAATGCTGTCATTACTATGCCGTTGCTGAATGCGTCGCCTGTTCCGTCAGGCGCATACACCGTAACGGTTTCTGCACCGCTGGCAGTGTTTAGTCCTAATGTGTTAGTGTTTGTCTGGTCGAGCAGGTTGCTGCTAAGCCAGAATGGAGCGTTGTCTGCCGTAGATGTCTGCACAGCGCATGCCATAAGCAGCATTACGAACAATCTTGATACCCTTCTTTTCATTTTTCTTTATATTTGTTTTATGTTTTGTGAAAATGCTTTTTTATGTTTCACCCTGCAAAGATACGCTATTTATTTTTCATAGAAGAGCAAAAAGCACTATATTTTGTATAAAAATGTTACTTTTCGCAAATATTTTGCATTTCTTGCATGCAAGATGTTACGAAATCTTCTGTTATTTCCGATTTCCTGTTATATTTTGTGTCGTGGTATGAATAAATACACTTGCTGTGTCGGAAGTCGTTTGCAGGACAATGTAAGCAAAACGGTATGCTTGCAAGCAAAATGACATGATAACTGTAAACTATGCCTGCCTGAAATCCGTTTTGTGCTTCTTCTGCTGCCGTTTGTCCGCTTTTCGTGGTGCGGTCAAAGGAGGACGAGATGCGTCAAAGTATGGTGTTTAATGTTTTTTATAAATTATATTTCTATTATATTAGGTATAATTTAAAACAATTTAGTATCTTTGCAGATGATTTTATGTTAATCACTCATTCGCTCTGACAACATGCAAGAGCGTAAGACTAATTATATACTATGATAAAAAAATCTTTCTATGCGTTTATTGCGCTATTTTTCTGTGCACTGAATATTCAGGCACATGAGTATCGTTTGTGGTATAACTCTCCCGCAGAGGTGTGGACAGAGGCGCTGCCGCTTGGTAACGGACGTCTCGGTGCCATGGTCTATGGCATTCCTACAACAGAGCGAGTGCAGCTCAACGAGGAGACAATATGGGCAGGACAGCCTAACACAAATGCCAACAAGACATCGAAACAGTGGATAGGGAAGGTTCGTCAACTTGTGTTTGATGGAAAGTTTGCTGAAGCACAGGACATAGCTAACGCACACATGATGTCGGGTTCGAACAGCGGAATGCCTTACCAGACATTCGGCGACCTGTATATCTCAACTCCGTCGCATGCCGGATATGAGAACTATGAGCGCTATCTGTCGCTCGACTCGGCTGTGGCTGTCACAGAATACACTGTCGACGGAGTGCGCTACCGCCGTGAGGCGCTCACCTCTTTCACAGACAATGTGATAAAGGTCAGACTGACTGCTTCAAAGCCAGGCTGCGTCACATTCAATGCGAATATGACATCACCTCACCACGACGTCATCATCAAGAGCGAAGGCAAGCAGGTTTCGCTTGAGGGAGTGACACCAACACATGAGAAACTCAAAGGAAAGGTTAAGTTCCAGGGTCGCCTTGCAGTTCAGACAAAAGGCGGACAGACTATCTCGCGAGATGGTGTTATCAGCGTGAAAGGTGCCGATGAGGCTATCGTTTACGTCAGCATAGCTACAAACTTCGTAAACTATAAAGATATTTCTGGCGACGAGGCAAAGCGTTGCAAGGAGTATCTGAAGAAAGCAATGGCAAGCGATTATGCTGCTGATCGTGCAAAGCACATTGCATTCTTCCAGCAATATATGAACCGCTCAAGACTGTGGCTCGGTGAGAATAAATTCTCTCATCTCACTACATCGCAGCGTGTAGAGCAGTTTGCAAAGAACAATGACAATCATCTCGTGGGCACATACTATGCCTTCGGACGCTATCTGCTTATATGTTCATCACAGCCAGGAGGACAGGCAGCTAACCTCCAGGGCATCTGGAATGATAAGCTCCTGCCGTCATGGGACTCAAAATACACATGTAACATCAACCTCGAAATGAACTATTGGCCGTCAGAGGTGACCAATCTTACCGAGTTGAACGAACCGCTCTTCAGCCTCATACGCGACGTGAGCCAGACTGGTGTTGCTACAGCGCAGACCATGTATGGTGCTGGCGGATGGGTGTTGCATCATAATACTGACATTTGGCGCATCACAGGACCTGTTGACAGTGCAGCGTCAGGACTATGGATGACAGGCGGACCATGGCTCTGCCACCACCTTTGGGACCACTATCTCTTCACTGGCGACAAGGAATTCCTGCGCCAGTACTACCCAATCATGAAGGGCGCGGCTAAGTTTGTAGACGATATGCTCATTAAAGACCCGAACACGGGATATATGGTTATATGCCCTACTGTATCGCCTGAGAACTATCATCCAGCTGACCAAGGCAAGAAGAATATTGCGGCTGGATGTGCTATGGATGACCAGTTGTGCGCAGAAATATTCGGAACTATAGCACAGGCGGCAGCAGTGCTTGGTGTTGACAGCGAACTTGCACAGTATTATCTTGAAAGAATAAAGCTCCTGACTCCTGGCACTATAGGCAGTTGGGGACAGTTGCAGGAATGGGAAGACGATTGGGACGACCCGAAAGACGACCATCGTCATGTGTCGCATCTCTACGGACTCTATCCTGGAACAAGCATCTCACCATTC
>JAFPAS010000289.1 GCA_017424205.1 Prevotella sp.
ACTTGTCAACTAAACGAAAATAAAATGGAGAACAAGCAATATACAGAACAAGAACTGCAGCAGCTGCATGCTGTGCTCTACGACATACTTGCGGAGATAGACCGTGTATGCCGCGAACACAATATACGCTATTTCATCATCGGCGGCACAGCGATAGGCGTACATTTCTTTGACGGCATCATGCCATGGGATGATGACATTGATATCGGCATGACGGCTGATGACTATGAGCGATTCATGCAGGTGGCACCTGCTGCGCTAAAAAAAGGCTACACCCTGTGCTGGCCGGGCAACGAACCACACACTCCGTTCTATTTCGCTAAGGTCAGAAAGGACGGTACGCGCTTTGTAGAAGAGGTGACGGAGGAATTAGATATGCATCACGGCATATATGTCGATATATTCCCATTAAATAAGGTGCCAAGAAACGGACGCAAGGAGCGCTGGCAGCGAACTGCTGCGAAATATCTTAACCTCGCCTTCATCTGCAAGGACGCATGGATGCTGAAGCATTGCGGCAAGCCGAAGACCAGCAAACCATACAACTGGAACTGGATGTTCTGCTTCATATTCCGTCTGCTGCTGTCGTGTGTGAGCAAGAAGACCATATATAATATGTTCTGGCGCACGCTGACACACTATGATAAAGCAGAGGCAGAGTATTATAATATCATTGTCATGCCGCTCGACCATATAGCCGTGTCTGCGATAGACAATCTCGATGTTCGACGTTTTGGCCAGCTGGAGGTCTTTGTGCCGTCAGATCTCGAGACATATCTCAGACATCATTACGGCAATATAACGAAGTATCCACCTGCGGAGAAGCGTATCAACCATCGTCCGATAGAACTTCAGTTCTGAGAGAAGCGATTAATGTTTAAGGTTTAATGTTTAATGGTTAAAGCCGTCCGCTGCTCAAGCTGGCGAAGCTTTGCTCTCATCTCGTCTACTAAAATGTAACGAGTTAACTACTGTCCGAAGGCCGAGCGAAGTGATAACTACTTAACCACTTTAACTTCCGACACTTAAATCAATAAAAAAACTCCCTGCTCGTCACCGGGCAGGGAGTTTCTGTGTTGATGGGTGTTTTCTTATGTCAGAGGTGACAGCTGTGGCTGTCTGCGTTTGGTGAAATCAGTCGAAGGTGTTCTCTATGATATTTGCGGCGAGTTTATCTGCCGCCTGTATTACAGATAGCAGCGGACAGAGGTTCTTCGCTGTGTTATAGTTGCTCTTCGCTTCCGGCGACTGAAATGGCAGATCCCATGCATTCATGTGCCATCTGATGGCCATTATCTCGTCGTCGGTCAGCTCCAGTCCGTTCTGCAGAAGCACGATAACAGATTTCTCTCCGTGTCCGAGCGGAAAGCCGGAGTAGTCGACATCGTATCCTGGCACATCTGTCCATACTCCGAACTGGTTTTTCTGCTTCTTCATTACAGGCTTGTATATGTCGCCCTTGCAAGTATCGTGCAGCAGTGAAGCGATGATTACGCTGTCTTCTGGCAACAGTTCGCGCAGCGTGTCGTCACGTCCGATGAGCATATTCCTTATCTCCAGCGCCATATCGCACACGTTCAGCGAGTGCTCTACGAGTCCGCCTTCGTGGTTGAGATGAAACTTTGTGCTTGCAGGCGCAGTGAAGAAGCCTTGCTCTTCAAACAGCGCAATAATATTCTCTACACCCTCACGGTTTGTCTTTCTGAGTCTTTCGCAAAATTCCTGCTTGTTGTCTTTTGTCATAGTTAGTGCGTTTTGTGTATTGTTTTTTGTATTCAGCTGCAAAGTTACGCCACCATTGTGAACCCTATGTTCATAGTCAGAAATAAAATTCAGAAAGACATTATTTATTTAAAAGGTTTTTAAGGTGTTTCACTCTGATGCCGTAGTTGAAACCCTGTGTGCCGTTCAGACCTGCATAATTTATTGCCACGAGCTGTCCCTGTCGGTTTATTACTGGCGAGCCGCTGCTTCCTGGCAGGGCAGGAATAGAATACATCAGACGGTCTTCGGTCTTCTGGCTAATTGTTCCGTTGTTAAACTGCGATTTCACGCCTTCCTTTGTTATGGCAAGTGCTGGTCCGAGGTTAAAGCCAGTCATGTATAACTTATTGTTCTTGTCCTCTGAAATGGTCTTTGTCACCTTATCCATGAGGGTGTATGTCTCCAGCGGGTCTTCTTCTTCGATGGTAAAGACATATCTTTCCTCTGGCGTCAGCTTGTTCTTCAGCTGCAATATGGCAAGGTCATGCTCAGCGTCAGTTTTTGTTATGACGCATGAAACAAAGTCGTTGTCGTTTGTTACAAATGTGTTATTGTATGCTATGCTGACCTCGTTGTGATATTCAATCTCAGATTCGCTTGGCTTTATATCGTCAAGATTGTAGTAGGTGCTTGCCATCTCGTCGCGCTTTTCCTTCAGAGCGTCCTTGTAGTCGCGTATCTGATAGAATGTAGAGAAACTAACGTCGTCGCTGTAGTTTGCGTAATTATACGCTTTCAGCGCCTCTTGGTAGTCTTCGTCATATTTGTTATATAGTTCTTTTGTGACTTCTTTTAGTGCGTCAATGAGTTCAGAAACAGACTTGTTGACATCCTTGTCAGCTACAAGATTTGACACCACGTGTGCGTTTGTTGCTATTTCTCCCTCTTTGCTGATGAAGAATCCTGTGCCGTATGATGTCGCTACTTCTACCGAGTCTTTGTTAAGCACCAGTCCTTTGATGCCTTCCTCCTTGTCGAATGATGTGAAATACATTTTCGCATCGTTAGAGAGAGTTATCTCGTAGAAACTCTTGTTCTGCACTAATACTACTCCTCTTGATGCCTCAGATTCGATTTCATCCTCAGATTTGTTACCGCATGACATTAATGTAATGCAAGTGATGACAAGCAATAGTATGTTCTTTTTCATAGCTGTAAGGTATTTAGTTTTTATTCTATTTTCCCAAGAAGTTCTTAAGTTCGGTAAAAGAGTTTGCTACTTTGATGTAGTCTGTCCAGTGTCCGCGCATCATGCCTTGCTTCTGTAAGTCTTCAAGCAGTGCCACTGTCGTATCGAAGAATCCTCCGATGTTATACAGAATGACCATCTTATTATTGAAGCCGATGGTGTGTGCGCCAGCTTGTGTGAAGACTTCGTCGAGTGTTCCGATGCCTCCCGGCAGAGCTATGGCTATGTCAGAATGCTCAATCATTAGTTCTTTACGGTCAGAAAGGCTGTCGCATGGGAAGTGTATGTCAATCTTCTCCGACATGCGTCCTGACTGTTCGAGAGAGCGTGGCACCATTCCTATGGTGCGTCCGCCATTGTCGTGAACGGCATCACCAATGCATCCCATCAGTCCGCAGTTTCCTCCGCCCCATACGAGCATGTGATTCTGTTGCGCCATCCATACACCGAGTTCGCGTGTGGCTTCATAGTAGTCTTGAGAGATGGCATTGTTTGCTGAGCAATATATGGCGATTTTCATTTTTTTTATAGTTGACGAGTAGATTGTTTAGTTGACGAGTAGACGAG
>JAFPAS010000290.1 GCA_017424205.1 Prevotella sp.
AATTGCAGCTATCGATGTGGTTATAATCCATTTCCAATCAATGGGATTGGTTAACTTCGGATTTTCGGCAAGGTATATCGCTCCGTCGGGGCTGAGTCTGGCATCAATGACACCGCCACCGCTTACGTATGCACCTTTAACAAGGCCTTTGCGTTCTAAAGAGCGAACGCATCTTGAGAATATGTGAGGTGGAAAACCATCGGGGCATTCTCCCCTTTGGGATATTAGACGGAAAACAATTTTCTCGTCCTTCGTGAGATGTATCCTTTCCATACTTTCAGTAAATTGTTGAGTGCAAATATACTGCTTTCTTTCCAAATCAAGGAATATCGGGCAGTATATTTGCATTTTTTATATTAATCTCTTAGTCTTATTGTTTCGGGGTGTTGCGCTTTTCTTTATCACCCAATGTTACTCTCTTGGCTATCATCCCATTCAACGTATATCACATATAAGAACATTTAGAAATATATCATTTAAGCGCATTAGGAATCAAAGACCAAATCGAGATTTAATAACAGAAAAATCTCGCCACGGGGTTAAATAATGTAAGAAAATAAGGAGAATATAGGATGATGTCAATTAATTTTTGTAACTTTGTACCCTTGTATTAATCTTTTGTGAAAGATGTAAGAAACAATTACAGACAGGAATATAAGCACAACTTTAGACACCACATTTCATTATGAATAAAAAGAAAAATACACGTAGCATATTAATTTTGCTTATAATAGGCTTGTTCATTATAACTGCTGCAGGTGCATACGCGTTAATATCTCCAATGTCCAATAACGGTAAGACGAATTACGTATACATCGACGCAGACGATAATGTTGACTCTGTCATGAACAAATTACGTCCGTCAAGCAAAGGGATATCACTAAATGTATTTTCTGCCTTGACGACATACACGGGATATGGCGAGAATATTCGTACCGGACGTTATGCTGTAAGCTCCACAACAAGCACACTGCAGACATTCAGAAACTTTAGAAACGGCATGCAGTCACCAATTTCTCTTGTAGTGCCGTCTGTCAGAACAAAAGAACGCCTGGCAGAAGAACTTGCCAGTCATTTAATGTTAGATCAAGAGGAACTGCTTGACGCCATAAACGACGAGGAAATATGCAAGAAATACGGCATGGACACTCTGACCATACAATGTCTATTCATACCGAACACATACGATGTATATTGGAATGTGTCTGTAGAGAAATTTCTGGACAGGATGAAAAAAGAATATGACCGTTTCTGGACGGCTGAACGTAAGAATAAGGCCGAAGCTATTGGCATGAGACAGCAAGAGGTAATCACACTGGCAAGCATTATAGACGAAGAAACAGCCAACAACGCAGAGAAGCCAATGGTGGCCGGCATGTATATCAACCGTCTGAAAATCAACATGCCGCTTCAGGCAGATCCGACAATCAAATATGCATGGAGACGTTTTGACTTGAAACGAATATACCATAAACTATTGTTTATTGACTCTCCTTACAACACATACCGTAATACAGGACTACCTCCTGGCCCGATACGCATCCCTTCTATTGCTGGCATTGACGCTGTGCTGAATCATGTAAATCATGAATACATATATATGTGTGCGAAAGAAGACTTTTCTGGTACGCACAACTTTGCAGCAACATATGCAGAGCATCTGAAAAATGCCAAAAAATATACAGATGCGTTGAATAATAGGGGAATAAAATAAAACCATAGCAACTCTGCTTATTAGGCAATAAAAAATTTAACTTTCCTGAGTTCGGGGCAAATCTATGCGCTATACTCCTCCCCCACTTCGGAAAAGGCTCATTCATAAACAAACTCGCAATATTTGTAATTGATGATATCTATAGATAATCTGCATGTTGAATTCAGCGCTCGCCCGCTGTACGACCATGTGTCATTTGTAATCAACAACCGCGACAGAATCGCCTTAGTTGGAAAAAATGGTGCAGGAAAGTCTACTCTGCTTAAAATAATTTACGGAGAGCAGAGTCCGACAAGCGGCACGGTATCCATACCAAACGAAACCACAATCGGTTATCTGCCTCAGGTAATGAAGCTGCAGGATAACACTACTGTAAAGGAAGAAGCGCTGAAAGCATTCTCTGGAACACTGTCCATACAAGAAGAGATTGGCAGAATGCAGCAGGAATTAGCAGAAAGGAGCGACTACGAATCAGAAGAGTATATGCAGCTTGTAGAGGAATTCACATCCATGCAGGAGCGTTTTCAGATGCTTGGCGGCGAACAATACGAGGCAGAAACAGAACGTACGCTGCAAGGACTTGGATTCAAGCGCACCGACTTCGGACGTCCGACGGCAGAATTCTCAGGTGGATGGCGTATGCGAATAGAGCTGGCGAAGATACTTCTGAAGAAACCAGATGTTTTGCTACTTGACGAGCCGACCAATCATCTTGACATTGAGTCAATCCAATGGCTTGAGCAATATATTGCCCAGTCGTCATGTGCCGTAATTCTTGTTTCGCACGATAGAGCATTCATCAACAATGTGACTAATCGTACCATTGAAATCACTTGCGGACATATAGAAGATTATAAGGTCAAGTATGACGAATATGTTGTTTTACGTAAAGAACGTCGAGAACAGCAAATCAGAGCATACGAAAATCAACAGAAGGAAATTGCAGAAACAAAGGCTTTTATAGACCGTTTCAGATACCAAGCAACAAAAGCCATACAGGTGCAGCAGCGCATTCGTCAACTTGAGAAAATCGTTCCGGTTGAAATAGATGAGATAGACACATCTGCTTTAAGATTGAAGTTTCCTCCATGCCTTCGTTCTGGCGACTACCCAGTAATATGTGATGAAGTTGAAAAGACATATGCACATAATGTATTCAAAAACGTAAACCTCATCATCAAACGCGGCGAAAAAGTTGCCTTTGTCGGCAAGAACGGTGAAGGCAAGTCAACCCTTGTAAAATGTATCATGAATGAGATACCATTTGGAGGAACGCTAAAAATCGGGCATAACATACATATAGGATATTTCGCACAGAATCAGGCTCAGATGCTTGACGAGAATCTGACGGTATTCGAAACAATAGACCGTGTTGCGAAAGGAGAGATAAGGCTACGAATAAATGATATACTTGGTGCATTCATGTTCGGCGGAGAAGCGTCTGAAAAGAAAGTCAAGTTTCTATCTGGAGGAGAACGTTCTCGTCTTGCCATGATTCGTCTGTTGCTCGAACCTGTAAATCTTCTTATCCTCGACGAGCCGACAAACCACCTTGACATGCAGTCGAAGGATATACTGAAAGAAGCCATAAAGGCTTTTGACGGCACAGCGATAATCGTATCACACGACCGAGAGTTTCTTGATGGCCTGGCAGAAAAAATCTATGAGTTTGGAGGAGGACGCGTAAGAGAATATATTGGTGGTATATACGACTGGATAAAAGAGCACGAAGCTGCAGCGCCAGCACTAAGTATTCAGAAGACAGCAGAGAAAGCCTCTGTAGCTGAGAATATGCAGAAGCAGGAAGAAAAGTCAACTCCTTCTGACAGCGATATCATGAGTTATGCCGAAAGAAAAGAACGCATGAAACAGATATCGCGCATCGAGAAGCAGATTGCCGAAACAGAGAAGCAGATTGCAGAGAAAGAAAAACAGCTTTCAGAATTAGATTCGCTCTTATGCAATCCTGACAATGCATCAGATATGGAACTTGTCAGCAAATATACTGAAGTTCAAAGCCTGCTGGAAAAAGAAATGGAAAAATGGGAGGAGCTATCAGTAAGGCTTGAAGAGATAAAAATATAAAATGTAGTAGAATAACCGCATATATACAAACACCTATACATAAAAGAAGTAACATGGACATCAAATCATCAGAATATGTAATTAGTTCGCCTACAGTCAGCACTTGTCCTAACGACACAAAGAATGAATATGCATTCATCGGACGAAGCAATGTAGGCAAGTCTTCGCTGATAAACATGCTGTGTCGACATAAGAATTTGGCAAAGACCTCATCCATGCCGGGTAAGACCCTGCTAATAAACCATTTTATCATAAATAAGGAATGGTACTTGGTGGACCTTCCTGGATATGGTTTTGCAAAGCGTTCTAAGGTTGTGCAGAAAAAACTTGAGCAGATGATAGCTGGTTATATCTTGCAAAGAGAGCAATTGGTATGCACTTTTGTACTTATAGATGTGAGACATGACCCACAAAAGATTGACCGCGAGTTTATTGACTGGCTGGGCGAATCAGGCATTCCGTTTGCTATTGTTTTCACGAAAGCAGATAAGCTTGGCGAGATGAAAGCCCGAAAAGCAGCAAAACTCTGGATGGAGAAGATGCTTGATCGTTGGGAAGAACTTCCACCATACTTCGTTACGTCGTCAGAAAAAGCTATCGGCCGTGAAGAGTTGCTCGATTATATCGGCAATCTTAACAGCGAGCCTGCTGCAGATAACGTATAATCATCACTCTTTCTACTATATCATAAAATAAAAACTATATGGCAAACCCAATACTTGACGTACAGAACCTCACGAAATCGTTTGGAGAACGGATGCTATTTAAAGACATCAGTTTTTCAATTGCTGAAGGACAGCACGTCGGTCTTATAGCTCAGAACGGAAAAGGAAAGTCAACGTTGCTCTCTATTCTAACTAATGAAGACAGCGCTGACTCGGGCAGTGTGATTTATCGTAATGATGTCAAGATTGGGATTCTATGCCAGACACCAGCCATCCAGCCAGAGCAGACGGTTATGGAGTTTTGCAACGAGAAAAGTACAACTCAGGAACAACACCAGAATGCGAAGCAGATACTCACTCAACTCCGAATAACCGACCTCAGCCAGCCTATGGGGCAACTATCAGGAGGACAGCAGAAACGAGTGGCGCTGGCAAGTGTGCTGATGAACGACCCAGACTTTCTGATTCTTGATGAGCCGACAAACCATTTAGACCTTGAAATGATTGAATGGCTTGAGAAATTTCTGTCACGAAGCAACAAAACCATACTGATGGTTACGCACGACCGTTTTTTCCTCGACAGAATATGCTCTGTAATACTTGAGCTTGATAATCATAGCATATACACATATAAAGGCAATTACAGTTACTATCTTGAGAAAAGGCAGGAACGCATAGATAATGAGCGTGCCGTAATACAAACAGCGAACAATCTATACAAGAAAGAGCTTGACTGGATGCGACGCCAGCCACAAGCACGAGGACACAAGGCAAAATATCGTGAAGATGCTTTCTATGAATTAGAAGCCGTAGCAAAAAGGCGCATAGAAGACCGTCAGATACGTCTGAAAGCAAGCACCGTCTATATCGGTTCGAAAATATTCGAATGCCAATATGTTTCAAAAGCCTGGAGTACGAATGATGGCGAAAAGAATGTCATACTTGATGAATTCTACTATAATTTCGCCCGATTCGAGAAAATGGGCATTGTAGGCAATAATGGCACAGGCAAGTCAACCTTC
>JAFPAS010000291.1 GCA_017424205.1 Prevotella sp.
GTACAAGCAGCATTCTGGCTGCAACTGTGCTCGGAACTCTCAGCGACTTTTGTTCGCTCAACTGGGATAAGAACGAAATAGGACAGCGCACACTGGTGCTGGAACAGCTGCTTACTACGGGAGGCGGATGGCAGGATCAGTTTGGCGGTCTGCTATCAGGTGTGAAGATTCTGACAACCAACAGAGGATTCGACCAGCATCCGCAAACAAGATGGCTGCCGACAAATATTTTCACACAGTCAGAACATAAAGCGTGTCATCTGCTATATTACACAGGAATAACACGCACGGCAAAGACCTTGCTGGCAGAGATTGTACGGAAAATGTTCCTTAACCACGGTGCAGAGATACAGTTGCTGCGCGAGATGAAGCAGCACGCTCACGATATGTATGAAGCCATACAGGCAAACAACTTCGAACAGGTGGGTCAGCTTATAGGCAAGACATGGACACAGAATCAGATGATTGACCATGGAACTAATCCTGAGAGCGTAAGGAAAATTACAGAAATCATTGATGACTTGTGTCTGGGATATAAACTGCCTGGCGCAGGAGGTGGCGGATATCTGTATATGGTGGCGAAAGACCCTGAGGCGGCAGCAATAATAAAGAAGCGACTGACTAACGCACAGCCTAATCCAAATGCGCGATTTGTTGAAATGTCGCTAAGCGAAACCGGATTGCAGATAAGCCGTTCATAAAGGGGTTTAGTTGAAAAATAGACGAGTAGACAAGTAAACAAGTTGGTTGTTTAGTTAACGAGTAAACAAGTAAACGAGTTGACGAGTTGATTGGTTAGGTGACGAGTAAACATTAAACTTTAACCATTAAACCTTAATCCCTTGCAACGTCCAAACCATTAAACATTAACCCCCTGTAACGCCAAACCGTTAAACATCAAACCGTAAACATTAAACTCCTCCCCTCTTAACTACATTAACTTCAGGAACTTGAGTTATGTATACAACAGATAAAATAGCAGAAATTATAGATGCGCAACAGCCTATATGCGGCACAGTGCGTAACATACAGCATATACTGACGGACTCCCGTTCGCTGGTATTTGCTGAGGAAACGCTTTTCTTTGCTATAAATACAACACGTAACGACGGACACAGGTATATCGGTGAACTGTATCACAGGGGTGTCAGAGCATTTGTCACAGAACGCATAGAAAATGAATGGGCAGACATCTATTCTGAAGCAATATTCTTGAAAGTTGGCAATACCGTGAAGGCGCTGCAGCAACTGGCTCGTGCTCACAGAGAGAAGTTCTGTATTCCTGTTATCGGCATCACTGGCTCTAATGGAAAGACCACGGTTAAAGAATGGCTGTACCAGATTCTCTCTAACGATTATCGCATAACCCGCTCACCACGTTCATATAATTCACAGATTGGTGTTCCGCTGTCTGTATGGGGTATTAATAGCGATACCCAGCTCGCAATATTTGAGGCAGGAATAAGTCAAGCTGGCGAAATGGAGGCTCTGGCTGATATCATACAGCCGGATATCGCAATAATAACAAATGCTGGCACAGCACATCAGGAGAACTTCAACAGCATAGAAGAGATATGCAATGAGAAATCTAAACTGCTGAATAACGCGAAGATTGCGATATATCCTTATGACGACAAGAACTTAGCACATGCTGCGACTGCTTTCAAAGGGAAGCATATCACATGGTCGAAGCACGATAACCGTTGCACGATGTTTATTGAGAGTGTCCTTTGCGGCAGCGATGGACGCTCAAGCACAATAAGCTATGTATATGATGACAAGGAGAAACGTGTCTGCGGAACGTACATAATCAACAACATCAGCAGCGCTGCCATTGACAACTCTATTACATGCGCTACAGCATGCCTATATCTGGGAATGTCTGGCGAAGATATAGCGCAACGCATGCAGGGGCTTTATGACATTGCCATGCGGCTTGAGGTGAAGGAAGGACAGAACCACTGCACCATAATAAACGACACATATAACAACGACATAACATCGCTTGAGATAGCGCTCGACTATATGATGCGCCGTCCGGAAAATACTAAGCAGCGACATACACTGATTCTCAGCGATATACTGCAAAGCAATCCTGACGCCGAAAAACTATGCCAGCAACTGCTCACTCTCATAAGATGCCGACATATCAGCAAGTTTATAGGTATCGGACCGATGCTTAGCTGCTATCTGAAACCTATTGCTGAATCAGACAACTGCGGCATAGAATTTTTCTTCTTCGAAACAACAGAAGACTTCATGCTGTCTGATACCATGCGTAATCTGCATGACGAAGTGATACTGATAAAGGGTGCACGACAGTTCCGTTTCGACAGAATAACAGACTGTCTGGAGAAAAAGGTGCACGAAACAGTATTAGAAGTTAATCTTAATGCTCTTATAGACAACTACAACTTCTATCGCTCTCTCATGCCTGAAGAGACAAAACTGATTTGCATGGTTAAAGCTGACGCATATGGCGCTGGAGCAATAGAAGTGGCAAAAACACTGCAGGACTATCGTGTGGAATATCTGGCGGTAGCTGTAGCCGATGAGGGTGTAGCACTACGCAAAGCAGGAATAACATGCAATATTATGGTCATGAATCCTGAGTTGTCAGCATTCAGAACGATGTTCGAGTATAATCTTGAACCAGAGATATACTCATTCCGTCTTCTGAACGCTTTAATACAGGCTGCACGACGAGAAGGTGTGATAAATCATCCTGTACACATCAAACTTGACACTGGCATGCACCGTCTTGGGTTTGACCCTGTCAGCGAAATAGATCAGCTGATAGACGTTCTGCAGAAACAGAAGGCTGTAAGACCATGTAGCATATTCACACATTTTGTCGGTGCTGATGATGATATGCACGACTGTTTCTCTGAGCAGCAATACCTTTTGTTTGATTGCGCCAGCCGTAAGTTTATGAATGCTTTCAAACATAAGATAGCAAGACACATCTGCAATTCTGCCGCTATACAGCATTTCCCACAATGGCATATGGATATGTGCCGACTGGGCCTCGGACTGTATGGTGTCAATCCACGCGATAACAGTACAATACATAATGTGTCGGCCTTGAAAACAACTATTCTGCAGATACACGACATTCCTGCAGGAGAGTCTGTTGGCTACAGCCGTAGGACTATTCTTTCACGTGACAGCCGTATAGCTGCTATCCCGATAGGATATGCTGACGGACTAAACAGGCAATTGGGCAACCGCAATGCCTGCTGCATCGTAAATGGTCAACCAGCACAATATGTAGGCAATATCTGTATGGATGTAGCCATGATTGACGTCACAGACATCAGCTGCAGTGAAGGAGACTCCGTAGAGATTTTCGGTCCAAACCTTCCTGTATCTGATATTGCAGAACGCATTGGCACAATCCCTTACGAGATAATGACTGCCGTTAGCCAAAGAGTAAAACGTGTATATTTTAAGGAGTAGACAAGTTGTTTGGTTAGTTGACAAGTAGACGAGTTGACAAGTAACCATTAAACTTTAACCATTAAACCTTAAACAATAAACTATAAACCATACCTCCATGCTAAAAAAACTAATTCTGTCAGTATTTCTGGCTCTTTCATTTACATACGGTAACGCAGAGAATAATCCGTATCATGCTGACCATCTGTGGGTAACAACTCCAAATCATGCCGACTGGCTATATGAATGTGGAGAGAAAGCCACAATCGAAGTACAACTATACAAATATGGCATACCATGCGATGCTGAGGTAAGCTATACTATTTCCGACGACCTGCAGCCTGCAGATACAAAGGGTGCGCTGACATTACGCAAAGGACGTGCATCTCTGAATATCGGTACAAAGAAAAGCCCTGGTTTCCGATGCCTTACACTGAATGCGAAAGTAGATGGACAGACTACAACACACCACATAAAGGTGGGTTTCTCTGCAGATAAGATACAGCCTTACACAAAGGAGCCTGCTGACTTCCGTTCTTTCTGGCAGGCAGAGGTAGAAAAGGTGGAAAAATTCCCATTGCAATATACCAGAACAATAGCAGAAGAATACTGCACAGACAAGGTCGTATGTGAGCTTATCAAGCTACGCGTCGACAACACGCATAGCATCTACGCTTACCTTACCTATCCGCGCGATGCGAAGGATGGCTCATGCCCTGCTGTCATCTGCCCTCCTGGCGCTGGCATTAAAACAATCAAACTGCCTATGCGTCACAAGTTCTACGCAGAGAACGGTTTTATACGTCTCGAAACA
>JAFPAS010000292.1 GCA_017424205.1 Prevotella sp.
GGAGAAGCTGATGAAGGACGATAAGGTGAAGGCTGTTGTAATCCGTATCAATTCAGGTGGCGGCGATGCCTATGCTTCAGAACAGATGTGGCATTATATCTCTGAACTCAAGAAGGTTAAGCCTGTTGTAGTATCAATGGGCGGCATGGCAGCTTCTGGCGGCTACTACATGGCATGTAATGCATCATGGATTGTTGCAGAGCCAACCACAATCACTGGCTCTATCGGCATCTTCGGCATGTT
Source organism: Prevotella sp. (assembly GCA_017424205.1). Lineage (GTDB taxonomy): Bacteria > Bacteroidota > Bacteroidia > Bacteroidales > Bacteroidaceae > Prevotella. The sequence continues at coordinate 244 of JAFPAS010000292.1, forward strand.
CCCAGATGTAAGCAACCTTGTTACTCAGAAGCTTGGAGTAAGATTTGACGAAGTAAAGACAAACAAGCACTCTACATTCTCAGCATTCTCAACAGCACGTCCTCTTAACGCAGATGAGCTTGCATTCATGCAGACATACATCGACAGAGGCTATGCTCTTTTCTGCAAGCGTGTGGCAGACGGCCGTAAGATGCAGGTTGCTGATGTAGATAAGATTGCACAGGGTAGGGTATGGCTCGGCCAGGACGCTCTGAAGCTTAAGCTTGTCGACCAGCTTGGCACAATGGACGATGCAGTGAAGAAGGCGGCGAAACTGGCTAAGATTGAGAAGTATCACATTGCTGACTATCCAGCAGCTAAGGACTTTGCTACTCAGCTTATGGAGAAGGCAGGCCAGGTTGCACCAGACCAGATTGATACACAGCTGCGCAATGTGCTTGGCGTATACTACGAACCATTTGTTCTTGTTCGTACACTCAATGAGCAGTCGCCAATTCAGGCACGCATACCATATGTGCTGAACGTTAAGTAAATTAATGTTTAATGGTTAATTCTGCGAGTAAGCGAGAGCAGAGAAGAGTTTACTCTATCTCTGCCGAACCGACGAACGAAGCAAGAGCAGAGTTATGCTGGCATAAACTATGCCTTGAAAGGAGGAGGAAGACAAAGTCAAACGGGAGCAGAATCGGCGAAGCCAACGGTTATCGTTGAAATCTATCTGTCTTCCGGTTGCTTTTGCTTCTGGAAGACAGAACAGATTTTATCCGTCATGTCTGTTTGATGAATAGAGAGTCTGCCCCGTCTTTTTCTATTCTTTAATTATGTAGCATTATTTAATACAGAAAACCTTGGAAGGCGATTTTATAAAAATACATAAATACCTTCTTCCGCTAAGTTTCCTTTATGGCTTAGGTGTAAGAATCAGGAATATGCTCTTTGATATGGACATATTGAAGAGCCGCAGTTTCACAATACCAGTCATTTCCGTTGGAAATATTACTGTTGGCGGAGCTGGCAAGACGCCTCATGTCGAATATCTTGTACGTCTGTTGCAGGATAGGGTGCGTGTTGCTGTTCTCAGCCGTGGATATAAACGTCGCACAAAAGGCTATTTTCTTGCTGGCGCTAATGTCACGGCACGCGAGATAGGAGATGAGCCATACCAGATGTACTCAAAGTATGGCAAGAACATATATGTTGCCGTAAATGCCAAGCGCTGCGAGGGCATTGACCGCCTTCGTTACGACAAGGCTACGAGCGATACAGATGTTGTTCTCCTCGACGATGCCTACCAGCACCGCTACGTTAAGCCAGGCATAAATATTCTACTTGTCGACTATCATCGTCTGATAGTCTATGACAAGCTGCTGCCTGCTGGTTGCCTGCGCGAACCGAAGGAGGGCAAGCGACGTGCAGACATCGTTATCGTGACAAAGTGTCCGAAGGATTTGCGTCCGATGGATTTTCGTGTTATCACCAAGGCGATGGACCTCTATCCGTATCAGAAATTATTCTTCACAACATTAGTCTATAAGGACATAAAGCCTGTCTTCAGCGAGACATTAAACTTCTCTCTGCGTGATTTGACACCAGAGCACAATATCCTTGTCCTTACAGGTATCGCTTCGCCGCAGCATCTTCTGCTCGACTTGCAGAAATACACTCAGAATATCACTCCGATGTCATATTCTGACCATCATCATTTCACACCGAAGGATATTGCACGAATAAATAACAGCTTCGACGCAATGCCTAAGAAGCGCATCATTATCACTACAGAGAAAGATGCTGCACGTCTGATTAATATCGACGGTCTGAGCGATGATGTTCGTCAGCATATGTATTCTCTCCCTATTGAGATATCGTTTATGCTCGAGCAGGGCGAACAGTTTGATGAGTTCATACTGAGCTATGTTCATAAAAACTCAAAAAACTCTATACTCTCCCGTCGCAAGAATGAGGAAGAGCGAGCTAAGGGCAAGGAACAGAAAGTTGCGGAGCAGAAAAAGGCTGCCAAACCGATACAAACGACCATTTCCTTTGATTAGTCTTGCGTTACGCCATCTCTCACGATTACCACACATTTCATTTAGCATAAATTTCCAGCCGCTATACCCATCTTTCTTTAGTGGCTTACATAACCGAAGTACCATACTATAATTATGGAAATATCAGAATTAGGAGAATTCAAGCTTATCGACCGACTCACCCAAAACCACGCACCAGTCAATCCTTCAACACAACTGTCAGCAGGTGACGACTGCGCTGTTATCTCTTATCCGCAGGAGAAACATACGCTTGTCACAACAGACATGTTTATGCAGGGCGTTCATTTTGACCTTACATACATTAGTCTGCAACACCTCGGATATAAGGTGGCTATGGCTGGCATAAGCGACATTATAGCCATGAACGGCACACCTCGTCAGATGACGGTTGCTGTGGCGCTCTCTAAGAGCTTTTCGGTAGAGGATATCGACAGCCTATATAGCGGCTTGCGCATGGCTTGCGAAAAGCATGGTGTAGATATCGTCGGAGGCGATACAACATCATCAATGACCGGACTTGCTATATGCATAACATGCATGGGCGAAGCACATCCGCACGACATCATTTCACGCAGCGGAGCACATGATACAGACCTGATATGCGTATCGGGCAATCTTGGCGCAGCATACATGGGCTTGCAGATTCTTGAGCGCGAGAAGGCGGTATACTATCAGCAGGTGAAAGAAATCTCGCAGAAATATACATCAGCTGAGCAGCGTAATAAGCAGATAGAGGCATTAGACTTCGCACCTGATTTCACAGGAAAGGAATACCTCC
>JAFPAS010000293.1 GCA_017424205.1 Prevotella sp.
CTGCTGCAGTTCTTGTTCTGTATATTGCTTGTTCTCCATTTTATTTTCGTTTAGTTGACAAGTTGACGAGTAAACAAGTTTCGGATGTTAAGAAGATATAGGAAGTTACAGGAAGATATGCCGCTTTCAGCGGCGAAGATAGAAGACGATACTTTGGCAAGCAGGGGTTCTGCATCAAAACTAATGTCATCTATCTCCTTCTACCTCCTTCTATCTTCATCTATCTTCATGTTTGAATAAGCCATAAATCATATAGTTGACAAGTAGACGAGTTGGGGTGTGTAAGTTGAACTGTGTCAAGGCCATTTTCCTTATTATATTACCTTCTATTGACTATATCGGGAGTCAATAGCTGCTTGGGAGTTTCCGTGTAATCAAATGTATGCATACCTTATCTTATTTGTCGTTGCAAAGTTAATGTTTTTCTGCATCATAAAAGAAAAATCTGCATCATTTTTATTGTTTTTGATGCAGATTCTGAATATTTGATGCAGATTAGGTGTCCTTAAATCTATATGCTTCCTTGAAAAACTCATAACCTGATTATTCATTCTTCATTTACCTCCCAGCATGCGTTCCGCAAACTCCAGATCCTCCTTATACGTTATCTTTATGTTGCTGGTGTCGCCCTCCACCACACGGATGCGCGTGTCAGGCAGATAGCGGAACACAACTGAGCAGTCGTCAGTCGGCATAAACTCAGGGTCTTGCAGTGCCAGGTCGAACGCACGGCGTATCACACTGCGGCGGAATCCCTGCGGAGTCTGCACATTACGCAGACGGCTGCGTTGCGGAATACGGCATATATTGCCCTGCTCATCCACCTCAATTATTGTATCCGTAGACGGCACAGCCACATCCACAGCATCATAGCTGTCAAGCGCATCGAGGCAGTCATCAATGATACGCTGCGACACAAGCGGACGCACGCAGTCATGAAACAGAAGCCGGTCGTCGTCGTCATGATACGCTGCCAGCGCTGCCAGCGAAGAGTGATAACGCTCCTTGCCGCCGCACAGCACATGCTTCACTTTTTCGTATGCGTTGCGAGCTATCATCTCGCGCATATCATCTACATAGTCCACACGCGTAACAATAGCAATTTCGTCTATACGGCTGTTACGATGAAAAGCCTCTATCGTATGTTCGATAACCATTTTTCCTGCTACAGTCAGAAACTGTTTCGGCCGTTCACCGCCCAGACGCGTACCTGAACCTCCTGCAAGTATTATCGCTACATTCATATTCTTAAGTTTTTATGCATGACAGCCAGCAGGCAGTCATGCTGTTTCTGGTTACAAAGATAATGATTTTTATTGATTTGGCAATAAAAAACACAAAATAACATCAAAAAGATTTTCGGCCTGCACCATCTTGCCTATAAGCCTGACACACCCGCACACACCGTGCCGTCAGCCTCATCTGTCTGCATGGTCGTGCAAGACGCTATCTTTCAGCATGCTAAATACTGCTTCTTATAATACCAAACGTAGTGTCTTGCATGCCCAAAAGCTGCCTTTCAGAAAATAGCCTTACAAGCATGCTTTTTCACAAATTTCTCAATCATTTCCGACAAAGATTTCAGCCATGCTACTGACATATTTTTCTGCATTATCTTTTTGCTTGAAATTGTCATCTTGCTGTCACTTTGCCGTTTTCCTTAAGTTTGCGGAAAAATCAATTTTTATCATAAAATGTGAATATTTTTGTATAATTTTGGTTAATTTACGTTTATTTTTCACAAAACAGGGGGGGGTAAAAATTGTGTTATTGAATATTTATATACCTTTGCAAACAAATGCGTTATTATTTCATAATAACTAACGCTTCACATGCATTTTGCAATCACTAACTTATAAAACAAGACATACTTTCAAAGCAACCAAAAGTAAAAAAATGAACACGCCAGTGGTTTCAGATATGCTCGCATATTCTGTAATCATTGCCAGCATGTATTTTACTATACAAACAGCTATACAAGTCAAACAATAGGAATACAATTAACTATCATAATTTATGCATTTACTATACGAAAAGTGTATGGAGAGAGGAGAGTCCATACACCACAAACTATTTAAGTTTTTCATGATGCCAATGCTGATGATAATCATCGGTATAGGACAGGTGTGGGGAGAAACGACTGTGTCCGTTACAGGCTCGAAATTCTCTTTTTCAAACAAGCAGGATTCGTACTATACAATTACCAATGACGAATTTACCAATGTCGCAACTATAAAGGTTGCTGGTAAAAGTAGTTATGTCGCACAGATAAGTAATAACAAGAGTTTCATAATAACACCAGCCTCTGGTGTTACCATTACTAATATTGTTATCAACTGGACAAAAAAAGATAAATGTCCATATAAAAAAGCTGATGCTTTGATTGTTGATAATGGTTCATGCACAACATCAGAAACCGAGGTAAATACAATATGGGAAGGTTCTGTATCAGAAGGAACTCCGTTGACCTTTACTAACAAAAGCGGTAACACCATAGAGTTTAATGCTATCTCTATCACTTACACCACTGGTCCAGTCAAGACTGTGCCAGCTCTTACTCTTACGGGAACCCCAACTTTATTAAAGGAGGGCGGAACGGCTAAGTTAACCACAACATCTGATGTGGGGGAACTGTCATACACATACACCAGCAGCAACGAGTCTGTGGCAACGGTCGATGATAACGGTTTAGTATCTGCCGTTGGCGATGGCAGCGCAACAATCACAGTGAAATCAAAAGAGACACCCGATTATGCCTCTGCCACTGCAACATGGGATGTAACAGTAGATGTCACACCACCAACATTCAGCTGGGTTGCGCCCAAGAAGGGCGAGAACTCTATTACGCTTATAGCAGACGAGCCAATCACACTGGCTAATTATAGCGATCGAACAGATATAGCATGTCTTAATGACGGAGGAAACGAGAAATATCCATCTGAAGAACCTGTAATAGGCGACGACAAGAAAACCGTGACTATTACTTTCAACACCACATTCACTGAAGGCACACAATATTCATTTACACTTAATACTACAGCCTTTACTGATAATGCAGGAAACCAAAACAAACTCCTTACCAAGGAGTTTATTGTAACAAAGCCTGAGCCTACTATTAAAGTCTCAGATATCGAAGTAACTGTTGGCTCATCAGTCGCGCCAAAAGTACAATACGACGGTGACGGCACAGCAACATACAGCGGATATGAAAGTATCGCAACATTTGCAGACGGCAAGTTCACAGGTACAAAAATAGGAAGTGCAACCGTGACAGTAAATTTCAGCGAGACAGAAAACTACAAGGCTGCAACAGAAACATTCACTCTGACAGTGACAAAGAAAGACGCTGGTGTTGCTAATCACTGGGACTTCACCACTTGGGCAGAAGAAGACATAGACAAAATTGAGGATGAAGAGAAATGGAAAGACTCCGACTCTTCCGAAGAAGTCGAAACTCCGCCTTTCACATACAGCAGCGAGTTGAAGAATGCAACTCTGGACTTCCTGAACACAGAGGGGCTGTTGTTCACTGCTTCTTCAAGCCGCCTCACGATAAACGCTGTGACAGACGGCAATGGCTACATCCGTCTGCATAACAATGCGGCTAAAATAGCCCTGCCAGCACTGAAGCAAGGACAGGTTATCACACTCTTCACACAGAGCACTAACTCTTCTGCACGTGGTCTTGTGCCTACAGACGAATGCAAAGCATACGTAGAATTGGTTTCGCCAAGCGCTACAGGCTATGGCGCATTCCAGTCACAGTATCGTGTGACTGCCGAGGGCGCAGGCAAGAACATATCATTCCATTCGTCAGAGAACGGCATCTATGTCAAGAGGATTGAGGTTTCACTGTCTCTCTACGACCCTGGACTGAAGTTTGTTGATGCCGGAGGCAATACAGTGACAGAGGTTACTGCCAACATCAGCGACTCTGAATCGTTCGTAGAGCCACGTCTGACATGGTCACCTGACGCACAAGGTCTCAGCATCACCTATCGTTCAAGCAATACGGCAGTGGCTACAGTCGATGCACAGACAGGTACTGTGACATTCACATCTGCTGCAACAGCCGGCGGATCAGTTGTGATTTATGCCACATCAGCAGCAACTGATGCGTACAACGAGACTACTACATCATACACCATCAACTTCAAGGTCACTACTTCAATCAAGTTTGAAGTCACCAATGTCACCGGATACCTGAACGTAGGTTTCGTTGAGCCTCAGCCAGTGCTGTCGCCAGCCGGACTTAACGTTGTGAAGTACACAAGCAGCAACCCTGAGGTTGCCACAGTCATTGAGAACACTGGTGAGGTGACGTTTATCAGCACTGGCACAGTGAAAATCACTGCGTCAGTAACAGAGGATGAGCACTACACTGGTTCTTCTGACTCATACACCATCACAGTTATGGATAATATTGCCCCTGGCGCTACAGCTGCAACATACCACATAGATAATCTGCCAGCAGTAAACGGCAACACAGGTAACGTGTTCAGCTTCACTGGCGAGGGAATGATAGTCGGTGGTCTGAACATCACATACATGCCGGGAACAGAAATGACCTTCGGCAGATACGAGGCAGACCATGCGGCAGACTGGACAGTAGACAGCAATATGGAGATTGCACTGAAGAAGAATGGCAATAATGCTCCAGTAGAAGGCATCACGGAAGACAATCTGCTCCCTACTGGCGGCGGATACTTCGCCTTAGAGCCAGTCGTAAGCGGCTTGCTGGCTCTTGATATGACATACTTCAAGGACGAGCAGGTGGTTATTGTTGACAAGGTGACTAAGCAAATACACGAGGCATACACATACACCAGCAACGAGGAAGATGCCCCAAATCAGGTAAAAGAGAACCATGAGTTCGATATTCCGCTGCAGCCTGGACATACATATTATATATATAACCGTGGTGCGCGCTCTGCTAACGGCAGGTATGACAGCACAGCAAGCAGCAATGGTCTGCAGATGAAGGCCATATCATATACTCCAGTATTCGTCGGAGCGGTCAGCCACGCTGCACCAGCTAAAAACACCTTCAGCTTCACAGGCAAGGCTTACTATGAGGGAACAGCAACTGTGCCATCGCTGGCTGCTGCAAGTCACAAGAACGACGTGATAGAATACAGCACGACAAACAACCTGCTTTCGATGTCGGCAGAGACTGGAGAGTTTGTCATCTCTGACGCTGTAGTAGACAGAACAGACGTGGTGGAAGCCACTATTACTGCTACAATGACAACAACGTCAACACATGGCGGCGAGAAGCACAACCATAAAGCGACCGCGACGTGTAAAGTAAACTACCAGCGTTCTGCACTGAAATTCTCTGCCGCCTCTGTTGCACTGTATATAACAGACGGTTTCACCGCCGACCAGATAACAGAGCCTACGCTGAACTTCATAAACAAGGAAGGCGCAGAGATATATTCTACAGGCGGAAACTTCAAAGTTGACGCTGTTACTGGCGATGTGACAGAGATAGTAAATAGCGCAAACGATGTTGTCACTGCAACATTGACAGGCGACCTGCTGAAATACTATACAGCTACTGCGTCATACAATCTCAATGTCATGGCTGCTGCGCCAATCAAGATTAACGAGGCAGAGATAGAACTTATTGCGGGAACAGGCGGATACAACCTCATTGAGAACAAGATTTTCGAGGTGACGAATAGTAAAATCTATGCTACGGATGATGCAGACAAGAACACTTGGGGCAGTGCAAGTAGAGACACAAGAGCGACAAAGTTCTTCGTAAATCCAACAAGTGTTGTTGATGGACTTCTTAACGGTTCTCAATCGCCAAACATCGCATCAATAAATAAGGCCATGGGTATTGACGCCAAGACTGTAGGCACAGCTATAGTATATCTGAACATGAAGGAAACTACAGACGGCAAAAATACATACAACGCTACTCCGATTAAGATAACCGTTCACGTACTGCCACGCCCATTCGATGAGACAAAGGCGACACTGCGTGTGTGGGACTTCACTAAGGGCGTTGACGCTTCGAAACTGAACGACGGTCTTTGGACTACAGACAACGTAACTGGAATAACAACCACTAAGGGGTTAGATGCCAACGACGACAGTAAACATTTTACATATAAAGATTACGGACTGACAGAATATCCGCTTTACCTGAACACATATCACCAGAACAGTGGTAACGACAGCGAGGGTAAGGTTTCTGACATCTCTGTCAACGAACCAACCAGCCTCAGCGATGTTCCTGGCATAACGCCAATACCAGGAAAAGACACCAACCTACCATCAGAGAATGGCGGCACGACATATAAGGGAATAAAACTCCACGGCAAAGCGTCATTCATGAAGATTGACGGCATTCTCGACGGCATGAACATCATCATGCACATGGACAACGCAAATTCTGGTAGCGTGCAGGATGCTTCTGGAGCAAGCAGTTCCGGACTGCATGTTTTCCCTAATAATTATAAAGACCCGCAAGATCCCGATGGCACAATGTACAACCTGAACAGATTGACAAATGTGTTTACCTACACACCTGGCGGTGAAGGTTATAAAGCAGTTGAGCCTGAAGGAAATGTAGTCATAACAAACATCGTAGCAGGCTATCCTGCAGCGACAGGACTGCTGAACACGGGCAACGGTGCGAAGCCTTCAAGCGACGGAGAGACCGTGACACGTACTGCCGGATATGCTACAATGATTAGCCCGTATAACATCGACATGAGCGGACAGAAGGCTGTGAAGGCGTATATCTGCACATACTACGGATATGCAAACAACCAGGTACACATGAAGCAGATTAGACATATTCCTGCTAACACACCTGTCATGCTGAAGGGATATGCACGCGACATGTATGTGCTCTACATCTCAGAAGGCAACAAGCCTGTTGACCACGGAATAGACCAGTCTGTATTCGAGCAGAACCGACTCGTGGGAGCACTGACACCGACAATGGTTAATATTACAGAGGAGGTTGTAGGCACAGATGGTGCGAAGGTGACATACTACAACTTCGGTCTGAACGGACATCAGTGGACTAAGTATACACGAAGCGGCGTACTGGGTGAAGGACGTGCTTATCTGCGACTGACAGAGGATGAGTATGCCGACCTTAAGGCTGCCAGCGTATCAGGTTCATCGTCTGCATCGCGTACAACAATCGTATTCGAGGATTTGGATGACGAAGAGGACAACAACACAACAACCGGTATAGAGAACATAGCAAGACCTTCTGCTGGCGACGGCTACTTCTACACACTGAATGGTGTGAGAGTGGACAAGCCTACAAAGAAAGGCATATACATCTATAACGGAAAGAAAATTGTTATACGCTAATTTGATGGAGGACTGTGAAATGAAAAAGACATATATAAAACCAGAAGTCAGAACACTCTATTGTGATTGTGGCGGCAACATACTGCAAGGTTCTATTGACATACCGGAGGAGCCGGGCAATCAAGATATTATTATACCTGGTGACGACGAGGATTTTGATCCAAGCATGGGACAGTCAAAAGGCGACAACTTCGACCCTTGGGGCTGGAGCTTCAAAGATGACCTCATGTGGTAGAACCTGTTTGGATATTTATGATATCCGGCAATAAAAGCAGAGTGGTAGCGCTCCGCTAACTGCAGAAAACAAAAAAAAGACTACGGACTACGATGCAAAATGACTTTATTTGCACTGTAGTCCGTAATCTTTTTTCTATCTCTGACTCATTTATCACACGTAAGAATGCCATGCATGATATCATGCCGTTCATACATTATCTGCACTGCAACTGCATAACATCTGCACGACACTGAACTCGCTAAGACAAAACAAGTTACGAGCCGTGTGCAGATGTGCAGATTTCTCTAAAAAAAATAATATATTGAATATTACTGTCAGGTAAACGACCCGAATTAAGCAAAAGCCTTGAAACCTATAATTTCATTCACCAATATTATTAATTTAAGTTTCGCAAGTTCCGCTTGCTTTGTAGATAGAAGGAGGTAGATGACATTTGTTTTGTTACATGAAGATAGAAGGAGGTAGATGAAGATAGAAGGAGATAGATGACATTTGTTTTGATGCAGAACACCCGCTTGCCAAAGTATCGTCCTCTATCTTCGACGCTGAGAAGCGGCAGAATTATCCACATTCATTTCAATATAAAAACTAAAACAAATTATTTCACTCATTATGCACGCCCCAAAGGGGCAACAAGTACTTAGCCCAGGGCAAGTTCCAGAGGAACAACGCCCTGGGTTGAATTAGCGTTTTAGGCTACGCCCTGTAAGGGCAAAAGTCCTAAAACAAACAATTTCATTAATATTATCAATTACAATTACTTGCAGAATTCTTTATTTTTAACTGTTTCCTTTGAATATCTGATCTTAGGACTTTAAGCTAACAGCTCTACCAGAGTTTATCCAAATCATCTGTATTCACATCGGGGAAGAACTCAAGGAGTTTCTTCTGCGCCTGCTGTTTTACCTCTGGTGTGATGTTCTTCCATACTGCGTGGAGCGCCCATGCCAGCACAGTGATGTCATCAGCAAATCCTGTAAGCGGAATGGCGTCAGGTATAAGATCGATAGGAAGAATGAAATAACCAAGCGCACCGTATATCTTCGCCTTGTCTTCCTTCGTGACGTTCGGCGATTTCAGCACGTAATACAGCAGCAATGCCAAATAGATTACCTTCACGCCAGCCTTCTTTGCAAAGTTGCGCACTTTTTTCCAGAGCTTCCCTTCAGAATAGTTGCTCTTATACTTTTCGATGTTTTGAGGTGTCTTGTTTTCCATTTCATGCATTTTGTTAGTATATTCCGTCTCGAGCAATTACTATGCCAAAAAACATGCAGGCAATGAATACAATGTGTAATATAATTAATGTATATATAAGACAATAGTGTAAAATTATTATCAGAAGTCAAGAAAAAGTATTAAAATGTAGTCAAAAATGAATTTTTTTATACATTTTGTTGCAAGAAAAGAATTTTATGCTTACCTTTGCAACATGAAAAGAGGAGGTAAAAAGATTAATAACAATAACATAATAAATATTTAGCACAATGAAGGCAGCAGAAGTATTGGAAAACATCAAGCGTCGTTTTCCTAATGAGCCAGAGTATCATCAGGCAGTAGAAGAAGTACTCGGAACTATCGAAGAGGAGTACAACAAGCATCCAGAATTTGAAAAGGCAAATCTTATTGAGCGTCTCTGCATTCCAGAGCGTATATATACATTCCGTGTGACATGGGTAGACGACAAGGGTCAGGTACAGACCAATATGGGCTACCGTGTGCAGCACAACAACGCTATCGGTCCTTACAAAGGCGGTATCCGTTTCCATAGCTCAGTGAACCTCGGCATCCTGAAGTTCCTGGCGTTCGAGCAGACATTCAAGAACTCGCTCACTACTCTCCCTATGGGTGGCGGCAAGGGTGGTTCAGACTTCTCTCCACGCGGCAAGTCAAACGCTGAGGTGATGCGTTTCTGTCAGGCTTTCATGCTTGAGCTGACACGCCACATCGGTCCTGACACAGACGTTCCTGCTGGTGATATCGGCGTAGGCGGACGTGAGGTGGGCTATATGTTCGGCATGTATAAGAAGCTTACACACGAGTTCTCTGGCACATTCACAGGCAAGGGCCGTGAGTTCGGCGGTTCGCTCGTTCGTCCTGAGGCTACAGGTTACGGCAACGTATACTTCCTCATGGAGATGCTGAAGACTAAGGGCACAGACCTTCAGGGCAAGACAGTGCTCATCTCTGGTTCGGGCAACGTGGCTCAGTATACAGCAGAGAAGGTGCTGCAGCTTGGCGGCAAGGTGCTCACAATGTCTGACTCTGACGGTTATGTATACGACCCAGCAGGCATCGATCGCGAAAAGCTCGACTGGATTATGCAGCTGAAGAACGAGTATCGCGGACGTATCAAGGAGTATGCTGACGAGTTCCCTGGCGTTAAGTATGTTGCTGGCGAGCGTCCTTGGGGCGAGAAGGCAGACATCGCGCTTCCTTCTGCTACACAGAACGAGCTCAACGAGGAGCAGGCTAAGATGCTCGTGGCTAACGGCGTAATGGCTGTTTCTGAGGGTGCGAACA
>JAFPAS010000294.1 GCA_017424205.1 Prevotella sp.
CCTACGGCGTGTCGGCTGATATTCCATACATCAGCACTATCACGTACGGTACGTATTGCCATCTGTGCGTCAGTCATCGGTATTGTGCGATCGCCATTAGGCATACGATATGTCAGGATAAAGTATGCAATGCCTTTATTATTAAAGAAATTCACCCAGTCTTTTCCTTCATGATTGATAGCGAGTCCGCTATATCCACCTCCTGGACATCCTACGACAGCCTTGCCATTAGGATTTTCTGGCAAATATACCTGCATACTGGCTTTTCCGTCAGAGCTTAACTGCACAGTGAATGTGCGTGCCGTCTGCGCACAGAGAACTATTGGCGACAACACGAACAAAGCTATAGCAACTATTTTCTTTATCATTAGGTATTTCAGTTATTTAGGGTTAACGTATGCAAATTTAAGAATTTTTTCTTCAAAAATTGCACTCACGCATGCAATTGTCCTTAAGAATAGCATTATTTAACAAATTAGAGCAAAGAAGAAACCCGTACTCTGTATTCGCGGCTCATACATAATCATACAAACGAACCGCCCCGTCACACACTCATACTATGCGACGGGGCGGATTTTCCATATATTATATTTTCTTTACAAGTATCGTATCAATTTTTGCATGGTCGACATCAACCACCTCAAACATAAATCCGTTCCATGTAAAGTTTTCACCTCTGCTCGGTATATGATGCAGATTATGTATACAGAGGCCTGCTACGGTGTTGAAGTCATCGTCTGTCATGCTATCCTCCTCGTCAAAATAAGTGAGGAAATCAAGCATCGTACAACTTCCGTCGACAAGCCAGCCATCATCATGCTCGCGCTTTATTATCTGCGGTTCATCATTTTCTTCTGGCATTGCACCTAAGAGGCCCTCCATAATATCGCGGAGGGTGACAATACCAATGCACGTTCCAAATTCGTCAACGACCACTCCTCTGCTCACCTGTTTCTCTCTCATGAGTTCCATGACCCTGTATACCTTCATGTTCTCATAGAAATAAGCTGGTTCTACAGTGATTTTCTCAAGAGAGAATTCCGGATTATTTATCTCGAGTATCAGTTGCTTGAGCGAGACTGTTCCTATAAGATTGTCGTGCTCTCCGTCTGACACTGGATACTGTTCATACAGGTCGGTAATAAGCACCTTGCGTACATCTTCAGCAGTCATACTTGTATCAAGCCACACAAGATCATTTCGCGGAGTCATGATAACATCAACATTCAAGTCGCCCATCATGAACACACGCTCTACGATGTCCTGCTCTACAGGCTGAACGACACCATCTTCCTTGCCTTCCTGCACAATGGAGCGTATCTCCTCTTCCGTCACTTTATCTTCTTCATCGTCTATACCGAAAAGCGAGAATAGCAGCGACGTACTCTTAGAGAGTATCCACACGAATGGCGACATTATCTTTGACAACCATATCATCGGACGCGACATTATGCCAGCAATCTTTTCTGCCTTGCTCATACCGATGCGTTTAGGAAGCAACTCTCCGAAGACAAGCGTCAGATATGTCACGATAATCACAATGACAACCTGGGCGAGAGTGAGAGCATATACATCCATAAGGCCTACGCTCCTAAGCACTTCAGAAAAAGAGACTGCAAGAGTTGCTCCGGAGAAAATACCGGTCAGAATGCCAATAAGCGTTATTCCGATTTGTACGGTAGAAAGGAAATTGTCTGGATTTTCTGCTAAATCAAGTGCTTTCTGCGCGCCATGGTTTCCTTCCTTCGCCTTTGCCGTCAGACGCGACTTGCGCGCTGAGACAAGAGCGATTTCTGACATGGAGAACAGTCCGTTGAGCAGAATAAGCGCTATGATTATAATAATCTCATTCATATATGCTCTAAATTATGACGCACTCTTCTTGTCTGGCACAAGCAGCGAACCGCCTATGCTTACAGCAAGCACAGCAAGAATGAAGACTAATGACCATACAGCATCAATCTCAACATATTCATGCACGAGAAGCTTCAGACCGATAAATACCAACAGTACGCATACGCCTATCTTGAGGTATCTGAAACGGTCGGCTATGCCTGCCAGGAGGAAGAACATGGCACGGAGTCCGAGTATCGCAAAAATGTTAGAGAAGAACACTACATACGGGTCGAGCGATACGGAGAAGATGGCAGGTATGCTGTCAAAAGCGAAAATAAGGTCGCTAAACTCTATGAAGATGACAGTCACGAATAGCGGAGTGATAAACCACTTGCCACCATTGAGCTTCTCTGCCAGTTCTATCTTGCCTGCTGCATTTTTCTTTGCACGCACAAAGAAGTTATCACCATGAAAATCAGGGAATACTCTTCCCATCTTCGCAAGAATCTTAACAACCGGATGGTTCACTACGTCGACACTCTCCTGCTTATTGCGGTCGAGATACATCTTTACACCGCTATACACCAGGAACAGACCGAATACGAGCAGCACCCATTCAAAGCGTTCGATGATTGCTGCGCCAGCAAAGATAAAAATAAAACGCATTACAATAGCACCGAGGATACCCCAGTTTAGCACACGCTGGTATTCTTTCTTGCTGACACCGAATGATGTGAAAATCATCATCATAACAAAAAGGTTGTCTACAGAAAGAACTTTCTCTATAAGATAACCGGTTATGTACGAAATGGTCATATGCTCACGATACATCTGCAAGCCGCCTTCGAAATCATTCGGATCGAGTTTCAGATGCGTTGCATACTTTGCACTGACCGCCTGCAACTGTTCGAAATTGGTAATGCCATGTACCAAATCGCCATGGAACCACAAAAAAGCAGAGAATACAAGCGCAAGCGTAATCCATACAGCTGTCCACGCGCCAGCCTCTTTCATTGAAACCTCATGTGCTTCCTTATCTATGACAAGCATGTCAAGCAATAGTATGCCTACTATAAATATCAGGAAGCATGCGAAAAATATAAATTCTGTCGTTAACATATATATATTTAAATAAACAAAATGCAAAGTTACACAAAAACCATATCACAACAAAATAAAAAAACATTTTTTATATTTTACTTGTCCAATTACCACTAATTCAATGCAAAACAGACACAAACTCCTTATAATTCTGCATATTACAGAGTATTCGCATCTATTACATGCAAGCCCACAAGTAGGAACACTTCAACTCTGCTTCTCTTTAGCACCTTCCTGACTATAGCTCAATCTATACATAATGGACAAGAAAGTATCATACCGGAGCAGAAATCCACACAAATGATACTTTTCAGACACACAATTCTCGCATTATCCTTATTTACCACACTCCCAGCAATCTCCATGCGCCACCAGCGGTACAATACGCAACAACTTAACCATCAGTGCATTACAGTCATACACTCTTTCTACTACCACTCCTTAGCATGCAAAACACTGCGCTTTGGATGACAACAAGCAGTTTCTTACAACTTCAAACACAGTCTTTTACTTAACAAGATGCTGTATCTTTCTCAAAAAACACATTACTTTCAGCATCAAAAAGCAACGAATGAGAATATCTACACCTGTTTTCAATCACAGTCATGTCATAATATCATAATCTACAATGCCATAACAGGCTTCTCGCAACACACAAGAGCCTACTCACCCAGATTCATTTTATAGGCAAGATAGTATCAGCTCATCACTCTTACAAACACTTTCATATCCTTTAGGCTGAAAGGTGTTTAATATTGATAGCTTATGATATATAATCAAATGACTTACGCACAAACAGAAAAACTCCCTTCCGGCATTGCTCGTTCGCACACCAGAAGGGAGTTTTGCTTTTTATATCTTAACTATCCGCAAGGACGTCAATATATGTTATTATCGCTTTTATTCCTTTGTTTCAATGGCTTTCCATATCAACGCTGCAAGAATCGCACCTGTAAACGGACCAACTATAAACACCCACAGGTCTGCCATAGCCTCTCCACACTCAAAGAGTGCAGGACCGATAGAACGCGCTGGATTTACTGATGTACCTGTATAATGGATACCTACAAGATGAATAAGAATAAGTGTCAAGCCAATAGCCAGACCGGCAAAATTATTTGTCGCACCATTTGTCTTGCTTGTTGCTCCAAGAACCACAAATACAAATATCGCCGTAAGCACAATCTCTACAATCATACCATTCACTTGTCCGGCAGCGCACACATTTGCACCAGTAGTAGTACCTTCTGCCAAACCAGGGGCTGTCATAACGAAAGCATAAAGCACGGCTGCCGCAGCAACGGCTCCTATCACCTGTCCGCAGATATATCCAACAAGGTCTTTCATTGATGTGCGGCCTGCAATGTAGGTTCCGAGTGTAATAGCTGGATTTATATGGCATCCTGATATGCCACCGATAGCATACGCCATAGCGATAACTGACAAACCGAAGGCCATGGCTGTTCCTACTACTGACGCAGGGTCAGTACCACAATTAAGACTCACGGCTGCACCGCAACCGAGCAACGTCAGCACAAAAGTGCCGATTGCTTCTGCAATGTACTTTTTCATAATGTTTTCTTGTTTGGTTAGTTAATGATTGTTTTGAGAATGCCTACATACGAGATCCTCACATAAAAGATTTCCGTTTTCTGTTTGCAAATTTACAAAAAGTTTATGAACAATGCAAATCATATCATAAAAAAAACTAAGAAAAGAGAATAGCCCAGCCGAAATTAAAGAAATTCTGGCTGGGCTATTGTTATTCTATTCTTGTTTGCATATTTAAAAGATACAGGAAGTCAAACAGAGAGCGTCTTATGTCAAGATAATGTAGGCAATACATAACCTCAATGCTATGAGTTTTCTGCAAAGTTTACGTCTGTTAGTTTCCCCCTATACCGAAAGCTCCTGCCAAACACACAATGGCATGCAGGGCTACGATGTTACACAGTCTTCAATTTTGACACATAAGCATCAATAACAGCTACTGCCACGATATTAACCACATCGCGAACGCTGGAATCGAAGTCTGTGAAGTGTATTGGCTTGTTCAGACCCATCTGGATAGGGCCAATCACCTCTGTCTCTGGCGAGAAGCCTTTAATAAGCTTGTATGCCGAACTTGCTGCAGAAAGATTAGTAAATATCATAGAGTTTACCTGCTCACCATGCAAACGAAGGAAAGGATATTTCTCATCGCGACGCTCATGATCGAGAGCAAGCTCTACCGACATCTCACCGTCAATTTTGAGGTCTGGACATTCTTCCTGCATTTCTGCCACCACATCGCGCATAAGACGTGGTGAACCTTCTTTATCTACACCAAAGTTAGAATAAGATATCATCGCTATCTTTGGTTCGTCATTGAAGAACTTAATAGTGTTTGCTGTCAAACGAGCTATATCTTTCAGTGCCTCTTTATCTGGACTGCGATTGATGAGGGTGTCAGCGATGTAATATGTTCCGCGCTTAGAATTCAGAATATGCACCGAACCGAAATGCTTGTACGGTTCGCGAATGCCGATAACCTCCTTCGCAACCTTCACAGTGTTAGAGAATTTCGTATATACGCCTGTGATAAACGCATCAGCTTCACCTGTCTCAACCATCATCATGCCGAAATAGTTGCGCTCGAACATTTTATCGTTTGCCTCTTCGAATGTGTATCCGTCACGACGACACTTATCTGCAAGGATGCGTGCATACTTCTCGCGACGCGGCATCTCACGGTCATGGCGCAGATTGACTATCTCTATGCCTTCAAGGTCAAGGTCGAGCTCCTTCGCCTTCTTTGCTATCATCTCTTCATTTCCGAGCAGAATTGGCAAACAAAGCCCCTCCTGTCTTGACTGCACTGC
>JAFPAS010000295.1 GCA_017424205.1 Prevotella sp.
ATAATGGCTTGCTTTGCAGACCCAATTATCATGCTCTTTATCGGTGGATTCATTCTCGCTATTGCGGCTACTAAGTCAGGACTGGACGTGAAGCTTGCAAAACTTCTCCTCACACCGTTCGGAAAGAAATCAGAGAATGTACTTCTCGGATTCCTCCTTGTTACAGGTGTGTTCTCTATGTTCCTCTCAAACACTGCTACAGCTGCTATGATGCTTACTTTCCTTGCACCAGTATTAAAGCAGCTGCCTGCAAGCGGCAAGGGACGTATCGGTCTGGCTCTGGCTATACCTATCGGAGCAAACATCGGCGGTATCGGTACACCTATCGGAACTCCTCCTAATGCTATTGCCCTCAAGGCGCTCAACGACCCAGAAGGACTTAACCTTGGCATCGGATTCGGCGAGTGGATGATGATTATGATGCCGTTGGCTATTTTCCTCCTTTTCGCAGGATGGTTCCTCCTGAAGTGGCTCTACCCATTTACACAGAAGACAATCGAACTGAAGATAGAGGGAGAAACCAAGAGCGACTGGCGTTCTATTGTTGTTTATGTCACATTCGCACTGACTATCCTCTTGTGGGTATTCGATAAATATACTGGCATAAATTCTAACGTTGTTGCAATGTTGCCTGTAGGCGTGTTCTGTGCTTGCGGCATTATCACACGTAAGGATCTTGAGGAAATCAACTGGTCTGTACTGTGGATGGTTGCAGGTGGCTTTGCGCTCGGTCTTGCTCTTCAGGACACAGGTCTTGCTAAGCATCTCATCAATACAATACCATTCGAGACATGGCCTGCAATTGTCATGATTATTGGCTCAGGATTGCTCTGCTACACACTCTCAAACTTCATTTCAAACACTGCAACAGCAGCACTCCTCATGCCAATCCTTACAGTTGTGGGTACAGCGGCGATAGCAACTCTCGCTCCATTTGGCGGCGTGTCACCACTGCTCGTAGGTATTGCACTCTCAGCTTCGCTTGCTATGGTACTTCCTATCTCTACTCCTCCAAATGCTCTTGCTCACGGAACAGGCATGATTGAACAGAAGCAGATGATTAAGGTGGGCCTCGCTATGGGATTCATCGGTCTGGTTGTAGGATATTTTGTCCTCATCATGGCAGGTAAATTCGGCCTTCTCTAATTAAATGCAGACATTATGGCATGATGCAGATTGCTATGCCATACACATCTACAAATAGATAGGTTTAGGACTAAACAGTCCGTACCAGATTTCATATTTCGCGCTCTTTTATTTATTCTCATCTATGGGACTGGATAGAAGAGCGCGAGCATTTTTTAAAACAACTCATAATATGGCAGACACACTAATACAGATGGCTATGGCTGATGATGTTAATATCGTCAATGCCATACTGCGAATGTTGCTAAGTCTTCTTCTTGGTGCAATCGTAGGTATTGAACGTATGATAAAGGGGCAGACTGCTGGCATGCGAACCTTTGCGCTCATTGCGATGGGCTCAACTCTCGCTATGCTTCTGTCTATTTACTTGCCACAGGAATTTAACGGACTGAAGAACGGTGATCCTGGACGTATTGCAGCGCAGGTAGTGAGCGGTGTTGGCTTTCTTGGTGCCGGAGCTATAATACAGATGAAAGGCTCGGTGCGCGGACTGACTACGGCTGCCGGAATATGGATTACTGCCATGCTCGGATTGGCTGTCGGAGCAGGCATGTATCTTATACCATGCATTGCGACAATTCTTGTGATGTTCGTTTTAGTGATAATGAATCGTTTTGAATATATTACACATCTTGGCGGAGAGTCAAAAATTGTGCGCATGAAGACACGTGGCATTATTACCGACATAGATGTTCTTAAGAGTGTACTGCAGAAAGAAAAGATTATCGTTGTTGACGTTTTCGTTAAGTATAATTATGAACTTGATACTACAGTCATAAATTTTCTGGTCAGATGTCCTAATAATACCACCTTCTCAACCATATTCGAAAAGATGCGTCAGAAACATGACACTCTGTCTATCACGCTCTCTAACGAGGTGAATATTTAACAACGCAATCAGACATTAGACAGAAAGGGTCAGTTGTTTGTTCTATCGTGGAATAATGGCTTCTTTTGCCAATACACTTTTTTGACAAGCCACTACAAAGTTGATAGTTGTAGTGCCTCATATTAAAGAAACAATTCTGGCTTAAAGCAATATAATTGATTCAGAACTACGGTCTGCACTATCCATATGCGATAGAGCAGGCCGTAGTTCCTATATACTATGAACGTTGACAGTTTGTGTTCCGATGATAATAATTCCTGAGCATGTCCTTTGCTCTATAATTGCTCAGCCGTTATGTTATAATTACTGGCTTTATACTTTTATTCCCCCATATTATGTCCGTATGTAGCCATGTGTCGTAGAATGAATGTCATACAAACACTAAGATGTTGTGTTAGTAACTATTAGGATGCTGTATTGACTTGCAATCATGGTGAAGAAATAGAGGAAGATGTCCATACGTAGAAATATTTCAAATGGAATAAGAAAATATCAAGTCAAAAATTTGGCATTTCATTGAATAATTAGTATTTTTGCAGACAGAATGCGTGTCAAAGTATATGATTATTGGCATGTAATCGTGATACTAATTGTAATAACCTATAAAATAAATAACTATGAATTTAACAGCAAAACCAGGAAAAGAGACTTTTGGCCTTATTATCGGCACACGTGCATACTTCAATGCTGATCTCGCTGTCGATGTACGCAAGACAATTATAGATAATCTTACTCAGGAGGGATACGGATATGTCATCCTTGACGAAGAGGACACTCCAACAGGTGGTTCAATGGAAACTATCACTGACGGCAAGAAATGTGCAGAACTCTTCCGCAAGCATCGTGATGAGATTGACGGCATTATCGTGTCGCTCCCTAACTTCGGTTTTGAGATTGGCATCATCAATGCTATCTCTCGTGCAGAACTCAATGTGCCTGTGCTTGTACAGGCTTGTGATGACGAGAATGATAAGGTAGACCTCGATTCACGCCGTGATGCATTCTGCGGAAAGATTTCTGTATGCAACAACCTTTATCAGTATGGCATTCCTTTCACTGACACTACTCTGCATACTTACAGCATTACATCACCACTCTTTATGCAGGATGTACGCCGCTTTGCTGCAGTATGCCGCCTTGTAAAGAAACTGACACACTGCCGTGTAGGTCAGATTGGTACACGTCCGCTCGGTTTCAATACTTGCCGTGCTTCAGAGAAACTTCTTCAGGCTTCAGGCATAACAGTTGTTCCTGTTGACCTCTCTGAAATTCTCTATAATGCAGAGCGCATCGCTGACAATGACCCACGTCTCGTAGAGAAGATGGCTGCAATACGTGGCTATGCTACAGTGCCAGAGGCTTACGACGATAAGGTTATCGTACAGGCTAAGTTTGGTGTGGCTGTAGAGACTTGGATTAAGGAGAATGAAGTTGACTGCTGTGCTATTCAGTGCTGGGATTCACTCGAGCAGAACTATGGCTGTGCTGCCTGCGTGACAATGTCTATGCTTGGCGAGAAAGGCATTCCATGTGCATGTGAGACAGACCTTGCTGGTGCTGTATCTATGTATGCTCTGCATCTCGCTTCTGAACTTGCTCCTGCTCTTGCTGACTGGAACAACAACTTCGCTGAGGACCGCAACAAGTGCGTTGTTACACACTGCGGTAACTTCCCTAAGTCATTCGTACGCGACGAAATAAAACTTGGTCCTCTCGGCGTTCTCGGTCGTACTCTCGGTAAGGTTCGTACATTCGGCGCAGTATACGGCAAGTGTACAGAGGGTGAGTTCACATACTTCCGTATTTCTACTGATGATACACTCGGATGCATCAAGGCATACCTTGGTAAGGGCAATATGACAAACGATCCATACGGAATGGACGGATGTATCGCTGTCACACAGGTGCCTAACCTCCAGACTCTCATGAAGTTTATCTGCAAGAATGGTTTCGAGCACCATGTTGCTATGGTTCGTACAGATGTTGTAGACATCCTTCAGGAGGCTATTGATACATATCTCGGCTGGGATCTCTACGTTCACGAATAATATTAATAACTGAATAAATAAATATCGGCAGGCTCGTCATGTACGAGTCTGCCGATAACGTAAAATAATATGAAATTCGTTTCTTGGAATGTTAACGGACTGCGCGCATGCGTCGGAAAAGACTTTGAGCAGTCGTTCCTTAATCTCGATGCAGACTTCTTCTGTCTGCAGGAAACAAAGATGCAGGCAGGACAGCTTGACCTTGAATTCCTCGGATATCGTTCTTACTGGAATTATGCGGAGAAGAAAGGGTATTCTGGTACTGCTATATATGCCAAGCATGAGCCGTTGTCGGTGAAGTACGGTATGGGTGTGCCTGTGACAAATGCTGACGGAGAAACCACTATGCAGTATGACGAAACCTCTATATATAATAATGAGGGACGAATGATAACGCTTGAATATGATGCGTTCTACCTCGTCAACGTATACGTTCCGAATTCACAGGATGGTCTGAAACGTCTTGACTACCGCATGGAGTGGGAGGATGCATTCCGTACATATATAACTGCGCTCGATAAGATAAAACCAGTTGTTATCTGTGGCGACCTGAATGTAGCGCATCAGGAGATTGACCTGAAGAATCCGAAGACAAATCGCAGAAATCCAGGCTTTACTGATGAAGAACGTGATAAGTTTACTGCGTTGCTTGGTGAAGGATTCATTGATACCTTCCGCACATTGCATCCAGACGACGTGGTTTATTCTTGGTGGTCTTATCGATTCAAGGCTCGTGAGAAGAATACAGGGTGGCGTATCGACTATTTCGTTTGTTCTGAACGCTTAAAGCCAAATGTAGCAGAGGCAAAGATACATACGGATATATATGGCTCTGACCATTGCCCGGTAGAACTTGTCTTGACTTTTTAGCTTTAGGTCTTGTTCTAAGGCCTAAAGTGCGTCTTGTCAAGTTATATTTTTATGTCTTTTCGTGTATTGATTAATAGCTCTATGGAAAGCAATTGATTCAGATTAAGTGACGAAAAATGGGTAAAAAAGTATCTTTTATGTGGTAAAATTGTGTACAAATGATTTGTTTTAGGTAATGTTTACTTGTTTTAAGAGAATTTTTTGTAATTTTGTAACAATTATATGTACATGATTGAATATACTAACTAAAATTGAAGCTTATCTGCCTTTGATATTACGAATAAAATTCAAATTATTATAATAAACTAATTAACTAATTATTAACTTAAAACTAACGCTTATGAAAAGAAAGCTATTATTGCTTTGGACGTTCTTGCTGTGCTTCGCAGCGGGAGTCTCTGCACAGGGGTCCGAGGTCTTTAACAAGATTTCCTCATTAGACGAACTTACTGATGGTGAATACCTCATCGTTGGTAAGGATGAACGTGCAATGGGCGCAATCC
>JAFPAS010000025.1 GCA_017424205.1 Prevotella sp.
ACGAACTGCGTCCGTACTTCGTTTGACGTACGCTGCTCATGCTGACGAAGCTTTGCTTTCTCCTTTTGTCGACCACGGATGACTCGGATGGTTACGGATTATTTAAGACAAAAATATTGAAAAAAGTTAGTTGACGAGTTGACGAGTAAACGAGTAGACAAGTTGACGAGTAGACAAGTTGACGAGTTGCTTGTTAACGTTGAATTACCGTGAATAAAACATGAAGAAAAGAACGAAAATGATGGTGATAATAGAAAAGAAAATCGGCTGCGACAATATCGCATTGTCGCAGCCGGTTGTCAGAAATTAATTAATTGTCAGCCGGTGATAAGCAGGGGTGACGCTATATCGTGGCGTATGACAGTGATGTCGATGGATTATTCCTCGTTAGGGATAATGAGTTTGTATCCCTTGCCGTGGATATTGATGATTTCAATCTGTGGGTCGTCCTTGAGATGCTTGCGCAGTTTTGTGATGTAGACGTCCATAGAACGTGCGTTGAAATAGTTGTCGTCAATCCAGATGGTCTTCAGGGCGAAGTCGCGCTGCAGGATTTCGTTAGCGTGGCTGCAGAGCAGTGCAAGCAGTTCGTTCTCTTTTGTAGTGAGTTTTGTCTGCTTCTCGCCGATGGTGAGGAGCTGCTTCTGTGTGTCGAAGGTGAAATTGCCGACTCTGTAAACAGAGCTCTCCTTGTTCTTCTTGCCGCGCACACGGCGGAGGATAGCCTCTACACGGAACACGAGTTCTTCCATTGAGAATGGTTTTGTGATATAGTCGTCAGCACCAATCTTGAATCCTTCGAGAATGTCTTCCTTCAGCTGTTTTGCTGTGAGGAAGATGATAGGCACGTCAGCGTTAGCCTGTCTGATTTCCTGAGCGAGTGTGAATCCGTCTTTCTTTGGCATCATAACATCGAGGATGCAGATGTCATACTTCTGTTTCATGAATGCACGATAGCCAGCCTCGCCGTCAGGGAAGAGTTCTGCACTGAAGCCTTTAGCCTGAAGATACTCACGGAGCAGCATGCCGAGGTTCTCATCGTCCTCGCATAGCATAATTTTGATGTTCTCGTCCATAGTTTATAATTTTAGAGGTTTATATTGTTGTTTATCTTTTGTTCTGTCTGAGAGCGTTGCTCTTCAGACTCTTAGGAGTGTATGGTTTGGGGGTGTTGGTTCGTATTGTGTGTGTCATGCATCGACAGCAGGCAGCTGTATGGTGAATGTGGTGCCTTCGCCAGGAGTAGAGTCAATAGTGATTTTTCCTTTGTGTGACTCAATGATGTTCTTGACGTATGCCAGTCCGAGACCGAATCCTTTAACATCATGGCGGTTGCCTGTGTGTACGCGGTAGAACTTGTCGAAGATTTTGCGCTGTGCCTCTTTCTTTATTCCGATGCCGGTGTCGCGTACGGAGAGCATCACGTTGCCGCCTTCGTTCCATGTTCGCAGGTATACATTGAGCGGAGCGTCTGTCTTGCAATACTTGACGGCATTGTCCATGAGATTGAATATCGCATTGGTGAAGTGTATCTCGTCTACACAAATTGTAGAGTTGACGGCTTCTATCTCGGTGTATATCTTGCCTCCGGTGTGCTCAACACGCAGCTTGAATGACTGCTCTGCGTTTTCTACCAGTTCGTTTATGTCGATATTCTTCTCCTTGAATATTGCTTTCTTGCGGTCGAACATTGACATCTGCAGCACTTTCTCTACGAGGAATCGCAGTCGTTTTGACTCGTCGTTGATTACTCCTCCGAGGTGTTTCATCATCTTGTCAGACTTTGATACGGTGTCGTCGTTGAGCATCTGGGCTGCAAGCGAAATGCTTGAGATAGGTGTCTTCAGCTCGTGGGTCATGTTGTTTATGAAGTCATTCTTTATCTCTGTCAGCCTCTTCTGCCTGAAGATGAGGTAGATGGTGAAGATGAATGTCATGAGCAGGACGACGGTGAATATCACTGACGGAATCATGAAGCGTACGGCAGAGAATATGTAATTGCTCATGTCGGGGAAGTGTACGTGTACGATGCCGGTCTTCTGTAGCGGGTCGTTGCGGAAGAGCACTTGTGAGTAGCTGTATTCGTCACCATCGTCGGTGTAGTCAGGGCATCTGTATACCTCGCGGCCTTCCTGTGTGGTTACGCTGAAGTGATAGGGTATGTTTATGCCGTTGTTCATCAGCTCAGCCTTTATGTCCTGATCGAGGAGTTTGAAATTGATGCGCTCTTTCAGTGGTTTGCTTGAAGCGGAGTAGAGTAGTGCATAGACAACTTCATCGAGCAGAGCACGCTGGTATACGTATCTGTTACGTACGATTTCGTGCAGTGATGTTGAAGGCTTTTTTACCTGGTTGCGGTCGTTGCGCAGTATCATGGCCTTAGGCATCTGCGACGGTTTCATCGTTATGGTCTTCAGCTCGAACGAAGAATATATTGTTCCGTCTTTGCCTGTCACGGCATATTGGGTTGAATGCTGTATCGTGCCTTTGTTGAGCCCCTGCATTGTTGCGATGGAGTCTTTTCTGAATGCTCTGCGTTCAGCTTCGTTGACATCCTTCTCGAGATATCGCAGTGTCTCGTTCAGTTCAAGATTGCGTGATGCCTGATAGAGAGCGCGGTTGACAGATTCGTCAAACTGCTCGCGCTTCATATTTATCATCTCCTGCGCATACTTCAACTGGAGGAAGAGCAGGCCGAGAAACGAGCCGCCCATCAGCAGTGCTATGATCCAAATAGTTGATTTCTTCATACTCTTTGATTATCTGTCTGCAAAGTTATCAAATTTTATATAAGTCGCAAGAATATAGTTAAATAATTTCTTCTTAATTTCGTTATATTAACAGAAAAAACGCTATATAATTAAATATAATAAATTATAATGCTTTCAGGTTGCATGTATTAATCTTCTTGATAACAATATGTGGCATAATGGAAATAATGGGATGCATGCTATGCGGATGGGGTGGAGAATTCTGCTGGCTGCTGTTAGCCTGATTGTTTCTTATTGTGGTGAGGAATGATATTGGCATTTGAAACGACGCAAGTATAAGATGCAGTGTGCTTATATATATAATAAGGTGTAGTGGGGGACAGGTCGTTGTTTAATAGCCCGTTGTCGTATGTACTCTGTATGGTTGGTATGGGATATTATGGGTTTAGAAGATTTAAAACGAAAAAAGGTGCTGCAGAAACAAAATCTGTAGCACCTTATTCTATATTGTTGTATATGTTTATTGCTTATGCCATGCTGTAGACGATGTCCATTATGCTTTTGCCTAAAGCGTCAGCCTCGTCCATGGTATGCGCCTCGCTGTATATGCGGATGATTGGTTCGGTATTTGATTTGCGCAGATGCACCCATTTGTCTGCGAAGTCAATCTTCACGCCGTCAATATCGTTTACCTGCACATCGTCCATTGCAGAATACTTCTCTTTTACTTGAGCGAGTATAGCGTCGACATCTGTTTCTGGTGTCAGGTCGATGCGGTTCTTTGCGATGTGGTATTCCGGATATGTTGCACGGAGTTCTGACACCTTGCAGTCTTTCTTTGCCAGCAGTGAGAGGAACAATCCTATGCCTGCGAGGGCGTCGCGTCCGTAATGGCTGTCAGGGTAAATCACTCCGCCATTGCCTTCGCCACCGATTACTGCGCCGGTTTCCTTCATCTTTGTCGTAACATTTACCTCGCCTACGGCAGCCGCAGTGTATGTGCCGCCATATTTTTCTGTCACGTCGCGCAACGCACGGGTTGACGAGAGATTTGATACAGTGTTAAGTGGCGGGTGGTTTTCTGTTTCAGACATTTCGCTAAGGATATAGTCGGCTACTGCTACGAGCGTATATTCTTCGCCGAACATCTTGCCTTCTTCTGTAATGAATGCCAGGCGGTCAACGTCAGGGTCGACAACGATGCCGAGGTTGTATCTGCCTGTCTTCATCTCATTCATTATGCCCTGCAGATTCTTCTCGAGCGGTTCTGGGTTATGCTCAAAGTCTCCGTTTGGTTCCTTATTGAGTATTGTGTAGCCTACACCGAGGCGGTCAAGCAGTTTGGGGAGAATGATAGAGCCAACAGAATTTATTGCATCGACACATACGGTGAAACGCTTTTCGTGTATCTTGTCTGCATCTACCAGTTTCAGGTTTAAGATGCTCTCAACGTGTCTGTTGTCGAAGTTCTCCTCTGTGTATTTGCCGAGATGTTCTACGTCTGCATATACGAAAGCTTCTTCTTCAGCAATCTTCAGTACTTCTCCACCGTCAGCGGCTGTGAGGAATTCTCCGTGTCTGTTGAGGAGTTTCAGTGCGTTCCAGTGGCGAGGGTTGTGAGATGCGGTGATAATGATGCCTCCGTCTGCACCTGCCATTGTTACGGCGAGTTCGGTTGTTGGAGTTGAGGCTAATCCGATGTTAACGACATCGTATCCCATTCCCATGAGTGTGCCGCAGACAATGTTGTTGACCATTTCGCCTGAGATTCTGGCGTCTCTGCCCACAACTATTCGGTTAGATGGTGTGTAGCCATCTTCCTCGTTAGTCTGTTTTCTGATGAATGTGGCGTATGCTGTTGTGAATTTGACGATGTCAAGCGGGTTGAGTGTGTCGCCAGTAGCACCGCCTATAGTGCCACGTATTCCTGATATAGATTTTATGAGTGACATGATGTGTGTGAGTTTTATTGTCCCCTTTGGTATGTTATTTCATAATAGCAGGGGTATGTGTTGGCTGATGCGTAGCTATGTCCCTGTGCAGACGGTACAATGACTCTGACCTTGGCAATCTCCTCGTCAGGTTTTGACTGTCTGCCGAGTTTTATATATCGCAAAGGTATAAGCCAGCCGCCAGGCACAGATGTGCTCTGGTATGCAGCAGCCATAATGCTTGACTTGTTGTCAAACATCCCGGTAAATGTGCCGTACATGTTTGTTACGGTCATCTTGTCAGGGATGTGCTGGAAGTAGATGTTATTGTTTGACAATTGCAATGAGTCTGTGAGAATGTTGTATTCGTCGAAACGGCATAATATGGTTGCTGTCTGACCAGACTCAAGCTTCTCGCCGCATCCTTCGCGGACAATCTGCATATATACACCAGATTGCTCGAAGAGTACGAATTCGTTGCTTGCTGTGTCTGTCTTACAGCCGGCATTCTCGAAGTCAATTTCAGATATTACGTGTATTGGTTTGGCGAATAGCTTTGATGCAATTGTTGTTGTATCGCCAGATATGAATTTTGCTATTGCAGCGTTTTCTTTATCTCTTTTCTCTGCAAACGTCTCTACGTCATTACAGCTTGTCAGTATTGCTGTTGTTATAGCGAGACAGGCAAATAATATAAATTTCTTCATTATAATGTTTTGTAATTAGCTAATTTGTCTGCAAAATTACTAATAATTTGTGAGTTATGATATTTGCGGGCTAATAGTGTTTTGCGATTTATGATTTATTAGTATTTAAATTCTTTTATTGCACGTTTTACTGCCTCTTCTGCTTCTGCGAGTGAGCAGAAGAGTCTTCCGCCTGAGGCGTTCAGGTGTCCGCCGCCATTGAAGTATTTCTCTGCCATCTTGTTGCATGGGAAATTGTCGACAGAGCGCAGGCTAACCCATACAAGATTAGGCTTTTCAGTGTCTTCGCGCAGCGAGATTGATAGTTTCATGCCACGTATTTGCAGTGGCATGTTTACTAATCCTTCAGCGTCGCCTTTTATGAAGCTGTATTTCTTCATGTCGCTGCGTGAGATGGTGAAATATGAGGCGTGGCCGTCGTCTGACACCTGGAAGTTCTGCAAGACATGGCCCCATAGTCGCATTCTGTTTTGCGAAAATACCCAGTAAACGTTGCGGTATATTTTGTCTTTGTTAATGCCTTTTTCTA
>JAFPAS010000296.1 GCA_017424205.1 Prevotella sp.
GCCTTCAAATTCACGAAATAGTATTCTCTCCACCATTCCATTAACAACCCTTACAGAACTTAGCCCGTTCGTTCCCTTTAGTTGTTCGTAATGGAGAAAGGATATTAGACGAAGATCACATGCACATTCTGACAGTCGCAAATAGTTGTAAACTGTAGCAAGTGCATTCATAAACCTAGCATTGCGGCTATATTTCTTATATTTCCTATTGCTTCCTGTTACAATAAGTTCTTCTAAATCCTTGTCATCAAAAATAATTTGCATTGCTGTTATAATTTGGTTACAAATTTACAACATAATTCCCAATTTAGGGAATATTACAAATAAAATACGCAATATTTAACAAATAATATCATTTATAACACTTCAAGAAGAACTCTTTTTACTAATACGATTAATCTGCATTACACAATTATAACTCAAGGTGTTAGCACCCTTTTTTATTAAAATAGTAAAAGCCGAGGGCAAAAATTTGGTCATATCAGCAGAAATGCTTAATTTTGCAATTTCAAAGCGATAGGAAAAACGAATAAGACCGCAGACCGCCATGCAGCGGAAAGCTACATGGTGACAGACGGTATATCTTATAAGGAAAATCAAACGAAAGGGAAACAAAACCCTGATAAAGAAAAATGAGTATTACAAGCATAGCTCACAAGCTGTATTTTGAGCGTAGACAACGCGAGTTGCAAAAGCATATAAACCACGGAGCAGAACTTCAGCAGGATGTGCTGAAAAGCTTGCTACACCGCGCCGATGACACAGAGTACGGCAGAAATCACGCATTTTCTACCATAAAAAACTACGACACTTTCTGCCAGGATGTGCCACTCAACGACTATGAGTCGCTGAAGCAGGACATCGACCGCATGCGCCACGGCGAGAAAGACATTCTGTGGTCTGGCCAGGTGAAATGGTACGCCAAGTCAAGCGGAACAACTAACGACAAGTCGAAATACATTCCGGTAACGAACGAAGGACTGCAGAATGTTCACTACGCAGGAGGTAGAGACACCGTGGCTTTCTATCTGATGAACAACCCGAAGTCGAAGATTCTCGATGGAAAGGCGCTCATACTCGGAGGTGCGCACCAGACAAACTACAATCTGCGCAACTCACTTGTGGGAGACCTCTCTGCTATCCTCATCGAAAACATCAATCCGCTGGCAAATCTGGCGAGAGTGCCGAAGAAAAAGACTGCACTGCTGTCTGATTTCGAGGTTAAACGCGAACGCATAGCACAGGAGACAGTCAATAAGAACGTGACTAACATCTCTGGTGTTCCGTCATGGATGCTCTCCGTACTGCTGCGTGTCATGGAAATATCTGGCAAGAAACATCTTGAAGAAGTATGGCCTAACCTTGAGGTTTTCTTCCATGGCGGCATATCATTCACACCATACCGCAAGCAGTATGAGCAGCTTATCACTAAGTCAGACATGAAGTATCAGGAGACGTACAACGCTTCTGAAGGATTCTTCGGAATACAGTCTGATCCTGAAGACAAAGCGATGATGCTGATGCTCGACTACGATATATTCTACGAATTCATACCGATGGACGAATTTGGCAAGGAGAATCCAACAGTCGTTCCGCTTTGGGGAGTGGAGACAGGAAAGAACTATGCCATGGTTATAAGCACATCGTGCGGACTTTGGAGATACATCATAGGCGACACAGTGCAGTTTACAAGCACAAATCCTTATAAGTTCATCATTACCGGACGTACAAAGCACTTCATCAACGCATTCGGCGAAGAGCTCATAGTAGATAATGCTGACCAGGGATTGAGATATGCATGCCAGGAGACAGGAGCAGAGGTTATGGAGTATACAGCAGCCCCGGTATTCATGGATGAGAACGGCAAATGCCGTCATCAGTGGCTCATAGAGTTTGCAAAAGAACCAGAAGACATTGCACACTTTGCTGAACTGCTCGACACCCAACTCCAGAAAATCAACTCTGACTATGAGGCAAAGCGATATAAAGACATCACGCTGCAGCCGCTCGAAATAGTTGTGGCACGCCCAGGACTATTCCACACATGGCTGAAACAGCGAGGCAAACTGGGCGGACAGCACAAAGTGCCACGCCTCTCGAACACTCGCGAGCACATAGACCAGCTGCTGAAAATAAATAAATAACACACTACGGCATGACAGAAGGCAGAAATCACTACGTGAAAAATGCTGCACTCAATGCTAATAATTAACAAACAACAACTCAAAATGCAGAAACATTCAGGCAAAAACACTACCAGAAGCACTGCGCTGACAGCTATAGGGAGAACTCTTCTCGTTATAGCATGCACATACATAATATCTGTGCTCGTGGCATCGTGTGCCCGAATGGGACAGCCTGACGGCGGATGGTATGACGAAGTGCCGCCAAGAGTAATTGGAGCAACACCAGGCGAAAGAGCAACAAACGTAAACCAGCAGAAGCTGGAGATACGATTCAGCGAATACATAAAGGTAGAAAACGCCACAGAAAACATCATATTCTGCCCGCCGCAACTCGAACAGCCTGAAATAAAGACAACAGGAAAGGCTATAGAAATAGAGCTGAAGGACACTCTGAAGCCTAACACGACATACACCATCGACTTCTCAAATGCCATCTCTGACAATAACGAAGGAAACCCGATGGGCAACTATACATACGTGTTCTCTACAGGCAAGCAGAT
This sequence comes from Prevotella sp., assembly GCA_017424205.1. GTDB lineage: Bacteria > Bacteroidota > Bacteroidia > Bacteroidales > Bacteroidaceae > Prevotella. The sequence continues at coordinate 2,687 of JAFPAS010000296.1, forward strand.
TGACACTCTCGAAGTGTCAGGCTATGTGCTCGATGCTGAGACTCTCGAACCTGTGAAAGGTTCGCTCGTAGGCCTATACAGCAATCTCGAAGACTCTGCGTTCACATCACAGCCAATGCTGCGTGTAGGAAGAACTGACGGCGACGGAAAATTCAGAATACGAGGAATCGCACCAGGAAAATATCGCATATACTCGCTCATGGACAGCGACGCAGACTACAAACTGTCGCAGCGAGGCGAGATGCTCGGATTCTCTCGTGATATCATCGAGCCAACATGCAAGCCCGATATCTATCAGGACACAACATGGCTCGACACGCTCAGAATAGCCGATATCAAGCAGGTGCCATACACACACTTCCTGCCTGACGATATATGCATAAGAGCCTTCACACAGAAACTGACTGACAGATACCTCATAAAAACAGAGCGTAACGAACCAGAACGCTTCAGCGTATACTTCAGTACGCCGTCAGACAGCCTGCCAAAACTTCGTGCACTCAACTTCAACGACTCTGCGGCATTCGCCATCGAGACGTCTGAACATATTGACACCATAACATACTGGCTCAAAGACACCATGCTCGTAAATCAGGATACGCTGCGTGTGGAAATGACATACAGCATGACTGACTCACTCGGAGCAATGGTAGAACAGACCGACACCATCGACCTGCTACCGAAAATACCGTATGAGAAACGACAGAAACTAAAGGCCGACAAGATAGAAGACTGGCTGAAAAAAGCTGAGAAGCAGCGCAAGAAAGGACGCGAGCCTTCAGAACCTCATCCTGACAGCCTCGCGCTGAAGACCGAAATAAGCATTCCAAGCAAGATGGCACCTAACCAGAACATCATGCTTAGCTTTGAGACACCGCTACAGAATCTCGACACAGCCGCCATACATCTATATTCTAAGATAGACACTCTGTGGTATGTAGCACCTATGGAGATAATATCCGAAGGGCTCCCGCCACGCACATACGTCATCAGAGGCGAATGGAGGCCTGGCATAGAATACTCGCTCGAGATTGACTCGGCTGCATTCGTCGACATCTACGGCAAAGTGTCTGACCCGCTGACGCAAGGCGTTAAGATAGCAAGCGAAGAAGATTTCGGTTCACTATTTGTCAATATGCGTGGCATACAGAACGACTCAGCACAGGTAATCGTAGAAATGCTCGACAAGAGCGGCAACCCGAAAGCTCAAAGCATAGTACAAGACGGAACAGCTGAGTTCTATTATATCCAGGCAGGCGAATACTATCTGCGATGCATAATAGACGCTAACAGAAACGGAAAATGGGACACCGGCGACTATAACCTCGGACTTCAGCCAGAGGAGGTGTACTATCTGCCGGAGTCTGTCGTGTGCAAAGAGAAGTGGGACATAACGAAAGAGTTTAACATCCATAACAACCCGCTCTACAAACAGAAACCACGCTCGCTGGTAAAGCAGAAAGGCGAACAAAAGAAAAAGAGCATCGACCGCAACCTGAAACGTGCGCAAGACCTCAAGATTGTATACGATCGCGACGCTGTAAACAGCAAATTCTAACATCAGCACATCAGCCTGCCCACTTGCAAAACAACATGCCAGATAGCATAAGAAAGCATGATGCAAGCAAAAGTAATTAAGAAATCATAATTATTGCATGTATCATTACATATTATCGGTAAATTATTGTAACTTTGCATGTTAGAACATCTGCAACGAAAGAATGTAGAACAAATTCAGAAAAAACAAGAATTACGAAATAAAAAACAAAATATAAACATGGACAAACTAAGTTACGCCCTCGGAATGGGCATAGGAACACAGCTCGCACAGCTCGGAGCGAAAGACATAAACCTTAACGACTTCATGGCTGCAGTGAAAGACATGCTCGAAGGAGCAGAGTCAAGAGTGTCACAGCAGGATGCACAGAAACTCGTAAACGACTTCTTCCAGAAGCAGGAAGAGCGCGAGATGCAGCGCCGTCGCGAGGCAGGAAAGTCAGCAAAGGCTGCAGGCGAGAAATACCTGGCAGAGAATGCAAAGAAGCCAAACGTAAAGCAGACAGCTTCAGGACTGCAGTATGAGGTGCTCACAGAGGGCACAGGACGCAAGCCAAAGGCTACAGACACAGTAAAGGTTCACTACGAGGGATTCCTCACTGACGGCACAGTATTTGACAGCAGCATACAGCGCGGCGAACCAATATCATTCCCTCTCAACGGTGTGATAGCAGGATGGACAGAAGGTCTGCAGCTCATGGCTGAGGGAGCAAAGTATCGTCTCTTCATACCATACAACCTCGGATACGGCGAGCACGGAGCAGGAGCAAGCATTCCTCCATACTCTACACTCATCTTCGACGTAGAACTCATTGAGGTTATCTAATTTTCTGCACAACAAGGGGGACAGGTCAAGCAGGCAGAACAGAACAAGCCATCTGATAAAACAAGATAAACAACACATCAGGACATTCAGCAGCCTGCATGCATCCTATGCTCTCCGCAGAAGGAAAAAGAATATATAAACAAACAAAAATAAACAATTCGAATCATGAAGAAATTTGCAGTATGGGCTGTTTCAGCCATTACAACACTCGCGGTAGCATCTTGCGGACATTCAACTCCAAAGGCTGACCTCGAAAACGAAATCGATTCACTCAGCTATGCTATGGGTATGGCTAATACAAACGGACTCGAGATGTTCCTCGAGCAGCGCTACGGACTTGACTCAACAAACGTTGACGACTTCATCAAGGGTCTGAACGAAGGTGTTACAGCTGGCGACGACAAGAGCAAGGCAGCATATTACGCTGGTATCCAGATTGGTCAGCAGGTAGCAAACCAGATGATCAAGGGCATCAACCAGGAGCTTTTCGGTGAAGACTCTACAAAGACTATCTCTCTTAAGAACTTCATGGCAGGCTTCATCAGCGGATACACTGGCAAGGGCGCAGTTATGACACAGGACAACGCGCTTATGATTGCACAGACAAAGATGGAGGCTATCAAGGCTAAGAACCTTGAGGCACAGTTCGCTGAGAACAAGGCTGCAGGCGAAAGATTCCTCGCTTCTAACAAGAATGCAGAAGGTGTTATCACACTTCCTTCAGGCCTTCAGTACAAGGTTCTTACACAGGGAACAGGCGCAGTGCCAGCTGACACATCAAAGGTTAGCGTTCACTACGAGGGCACACTGCTCGACGGCACTGTATTCGACAGCAGCTACGAGCGCAAGCAGCCTGCTACATTCATGGCTAATCAGGTAATCAAGGGCTGGACAGAGATTCTGCAGATCATGCCTGTAGGTTCTACATACGAGGTATACATTCCACAGCAACTCGCTTACGGCGCACAGAATACTGGCAAGATCAAGCCATTCTCTTGCCTCAAGTTTAAGATTGAGCTCCTCGGAATCGAGAAGTAATATAATCTTGACGAATGCCTTTTGGCATACCTCAAATGATAGAAACACATGAATAAACTCATCATAACATTAGCACTCGCCATTATGGCGGGTGCTTCTTTTTCAGAGGTAAAGGCTGACGATAAGACTCTGGTCAGACGAGATACGAAAATCGAACTGCACAACGGCATCGACTCCATCAGCTATGCTATGGGTATAGCAAATTCTAACGGACTTGATTCGTTTATCAAAGAGCGCTACGGAGTAGACCAGACAAATGCAGACAACTTTATCAAAGGGCTGACAGAAGGCGCATACAGTGCAGCCGACAAGAAGAAGACTGCATATTTTGCTGGCATTCAGATTGGTCAGCAGATAGCAAAAACGATGATTAGCGAACTCAACCAGGAGCTTTTCGGTGAAGACACTACAAAGACTATCTCATTAGAGACATTCATGGCAGGCTTCATCAGCGGATATACTGGCAAGGGGGCGCTTATGACTGAGGAAGAAGCTCTTACTATCACACAGGAAAAGATTGAAGAGATTAAGATTCAAGAAGGTCTGAAGCAGTTTGCAGGCAACAAAGCCGAAGGCGAGAAATTCCTTGCTTCTAACAAGAATGCAGAAGGTGTTGTATGTCTTCCTTCCGGCCTTCAGTACAAGGTAATCAAGCAGGGAACAGGCGCACTGCCTGCCGACACCGCAACAGTGAAGGTTCACTACGAAGGCCGCCTCATCGACGGCACCGTGTTCGACAGCAGCTATGAGCGCGGAGAATCTGCCGAACTGCGTGTAGACGAGGTTATTGAAGGTTGGACAGAGATTCTGCAGATCATGCCTGTTGGTTCTACATACGAGGTATATATTCCACAGGAACTTGGTTACGGCTCAGATGAGACAGGCGACATAAAACCTTTCTCATGCCTCATATTCAAGATTGAACTACTCGGAATAGTAGAGTAGCCATCTCACACTCAATGCTCTGCATATGCCGGGCATGACATAACAAACAACAGAACGAAAATGAAAAAAACAATAGCAATACTTGCCGGCGCCATCATGGCGTGCGGTTCGTTTCAGACAGCAGAGGCACAGAACGCATCGGTGGTAATGAAAAAGCCATCAGTGGCACTCACATCGCAAGCCGACTCGCTCTCATACACTGCCGGACAGGCACTCACCATGGGCATGATGGACTATGTCATGCAGCAGTTGAAGGTAGACCGTGCATACACAGCCGAATTTAACGAGGCATTGAAAAACAGCCTCGAGCAGCCTAACACACCACAGGCAAAGGCTCGTGCAGCAGGCGAACAGGTGGCATCGATGGTAAAAAACAACATGATTCCTAATGTGAAGAGAGAACTCGAAGGCGCAAACATCAAGTTTGACGAGCAACTCTTCCTGCGCGGATTCATCGATGCTGTGTCAAAGGACACTACCCTCTTCACCGTGGCTGACGCCAGCAAATATCACCAGAGCGTATTTGCCGCTATCAAGGAGCGTGAGGCTGAAGCGCTGCGTGCTGACGGAAAGGCTTGGCTGGCAGAGAATGCCAAGCAGCCAGGTGTAGTAACCCTGCCTTCTGGACTGCAATATAAGATAGTAAGAAAAGGCAACGGACCAGTTGCAGCAGCTGATGAGAATGTCACAGTGAAATACGAGGGTCGTCTCATCAACGGCACTGTGTTTGACAGCAGCTACCAGCGTAATCCGCAGACCACAACCTTCCGTCCGTCGCAGGTTATAAAGGGATGGACCGAAGCGCTTCACCTGATGCCTGAAGGCTCAGAGTGGGAGCTCTATATCCCAGAACATCTGGGCTACGGCGAGCGCCAGGCAGGAAAGATTCCGCCATATTCTACGCTGATATTCAAGCTGGAAGTGGTGAAGGTAGAGAAATAATCGCAAGACAAAAGCGTATATTTCACTCACCGAAATCAAACACGCTGAAAACCATAAGCACAATCACACATAGCAAAAGGCTGCTTCTTGCATCACAAGAAGCAGCCTTTTGTCGTATAATAAGCAGTCTATTGCTATATAAGAAGTACTCTTTTCAATATAAGAAGCCGCGAATGGTTAAGCCAGACACTGCCGCAAGCACTTCAATTATACTTTCGTATCCATCATCCCAAAATTGACAGCATTTTTTACATGCCTGGCTTCAGTTTACAGCTGTCCAGCCTCCACGAGGCGGGCAATGCGTTCTATGTCGGCATCCTCGGCATTTTTGTCTGGCTCATACGTCTTTTTGAGTGACGCACCGAATGTCCATGCGAATATCTGATAGAATCCTGCCTTTAGCGGACCGATGAATGCGTTGATAAGTTCGAAGCCAGTAGAGTTACACTCGCGGTAGATGAGTTTTATAAGGAGTTTGCCCTGCGTCAGCGTCAGTTTTTTCATGCGTGGCGTATACTGCTGCTTCACTCCCTGCTCTACGAGTTTCAGATGCTCCTCTCTTGCTTTCGCGTTAGGCAGTGTCTGCAGATACTCATATGTCTCTATCATTATCTGCCTCACTTCTTTTGCTATGGGGAGCACCTTCTTGACATTTCTGACCATTCTGGTGTAACGCACCCTCTGCTTAGGATTGGCAAACACCTTCGGCGGATAGCAGTAGACCTTATTCAGCTCAACATACTGCACCGAGTCGCCGTCAAGCAGCACCTTGCTGAGCTTCATCGTAGGCACAAACGTGGGTGTTGCTGTTGTCTGTGCACCAGCAATGCCAAAAGCGAAAAAAGCGAGTATAGCAAAAAGCCATTTCATATGTTTTGTCACTCTAAATTTTCTATCTTAAAATGTTGTGTCTACTGATGCAAAGTTACATTTTTCTTTTGAAACGACCAAATATTATTATTATTTTATACTTCATAAGCAATTTATGTAATAAAATATGTAAAAATTGTTGGCAGTTTCGTCTATTATGTGTAATTTTGTTGACATATTGTTAATAACCTTAGTTATAGAACTTACTAAATACTATGCAGAAAATAGAAAAAATCGATGCTCTGGATAAGAAAATCCTGAGCATACTATCAAAGAATGCCCGTATGCCATTCAAAGATGTAGCTGCCGAGTGCGGCGTTTCACGTGCAGCTATCCACCAGCGTGTACAACGACTTATTGAAGTGGGAGTAATCCTGGGCTCGGCATTCAATATAAACCCAAAATCACTCGGATACTCTACTTGCACATACGTAGGCATAACGCTCGAACGCGGAAATATGTATCGTGACGTGGCTGCTAACATAGCAAAGATTCCTGAGATTGTAGAGTGTCACTACACCACTGGCTCATACACAATGCTTGTGAAACTGTATGCACGCGATAACGAACAGCTCATGGAACTGCTCAACGACAAACTTCAGAATATCCCTGGCGTGGTTTCTACCGAGACTCTCATATCACTCGAGCAGTCTATCAAGCGCGAAATACCTGTTGTAGTAGATTAAAATGAAACGAAATAGAGACTGGAGGCAGCATGCACTGATGCGTATGCGCCTTCAGTCTTTGTCTTTAGGGATGGTCTAAAGGTTATGTCGAGTGATTTTCGCTCTTCTTTCGTATGCACCTTTGTAAGTTTATGAAGGAACATAGCAGGCTATGTGACTGATAATACTTGACAAAATGACACTGAAAAAGACGAAAAGCAGCCGAAACAGAAGATATCAGAACAGATAAGCACTTAGATCGTTATTTTTTTAGACCATACCTTTATTATATACTGCCTGCAAGAACACACATAGCAAGCTAATGTACTCTATAAAGGATATAATATCTCTGTCACGCACACAGGACAGCCATACAAACATGCCTGTAATAGGCATAACGACAGATGCCGCTGGCGAGGACTTCCTCGTCAGGCAGAAATACGTGGAACAGGTGCATAGGGCTGGTGGTGTAGCCATGCTGATGCCACCTGTAGACAATGCCGTTCTCATGCGCCAGCAGCTCATGAATGTAGATGCTGTGATATTCACCGGGGGCGGAGACCATAACCCGCTGTGGATGGGCGAAGAGCCTGTAGCACAACTCGGCACCATCAACAGCCTGCGCGACCACTACGAACTGCCGCTCTGCCTCATGGCATACGGCATGAACATGCCTATGCTCGGCATCTGCCGCGGCATGCAGACAATGGCCATTGCGCTCGGAGGACATGTGTGTCAGCATATCTCTACAAATATCAAGCACTCGCAGCAGGCTCCTAAAAACGAACCGACACACATGGTCAGCATTGCCGATGGAAGCATGCTGGCTGGCATAATGAACACCACAGACCTGCCTGTCAATTCGTTCCACCATCAGGCTGTAGACATGACCGGCACTCGGTTCCGCCCTGTAGCACACGCTGCTGACGGCATAATCGAGGCGATGGAGTCGGCTGAACATCGTGCGGCTATGGCTGTGCAGTGGCATCCGGAGCAGATGGCCGACAGCGGACTGCCTCTCTTCAAATGGCTTGCAGAGGAGGCGAGAGTATATCATAGAGCAAAAAAACTGCACCGTGAGTTCGTCACGCTTGATTCGCACTGCGACACTCCGATGCTCTTCAGCAAGGGGGCTGACTTTCTCACTGACAACGGAATAGCTCTCTACGACATCAACAAGATGGACGATGCTGACCTGACTGCAGCAGCTATGGTGTGCTATCTGCCTCAACCGAAAGACGGGAAGCAATTCCGAGAGTGCGTTGACTTCGATATTCAGACACCAGCAGAATACGCTGACCTAATATTCGACCGCATCGAAGATATCTGCCAGAAGTCAGAAAGAGTTATGATAGCAAAGAATACTGCCGACTTAGCTCTCGCTCACAAGCAGCAGAACCATGCCATTATGCTCGGAATAGAAAACGGACTGGCACTCGACGGACAAATCGAGAAACTGCAGCACTTCTACGACCGTGGTGTGAGATACATGACGCTGTGTCATAACGGCGACAACGACATCTGCGACTCAGCCCGCGGCATACATAGCCACGGCGGTGTGTCGGCCTTCGGACACAGAGTAATTGAAGAGATGAATCGCCTTGGCTTGATTATAGACCTCTCACATGCTGGAGAACAGACATTTTTCCAGACCGTAGAGACCTCACAAAAACCTGTAGTATGCACTCACTCTAACTGCCGCGCGCTGTGCGACCATCCGCGAAATCTTACCGACGAGCAGATGAAGACACTGGCTGAAGCTGGCGGTGTGATGCAGCTGACACTCTATGCCGGATTCCTGCGCGACGATGACCAGCAGGCCTCTGTCTGCGATTTCATACGTCATATGAAGCATGCCGTGAGCATCATGGGCATAGACCATGTGGGCATAGGCTCCGACTTCGATGGCGACGGAGGTGTAAGCGGAGCGGCTAACGCAGCAGAACTGCTCAATATCACATGCCACCTGATAAAGGCGGGATTCTCTGACACTGACATCGAGAAGATTTGGGGCGGCAATTTCATGCGCATCATGCACTTGCATGGCATGTAAAACTACGCTTCCGGCATGAAGAACGACAAACTGAAGAACTCATAAAAGCCACAACGAAGAATATAATATAAAGC
>JAFPAS010000297.1 GCA_017424205.1 Prevotella sp.
ATGCACGAAGTGAGTGCGGTCGTGATATTTCTTTGCCAGCTCTGTTATGTCGTTGTGTCCGCCAGCAGAGAGCGAGCCAGCACAGAAAGTCAGTCCGTTATGCACGTTAGGCACAGCATTGAGGAACCACTGAACGTCAGCGTCGCAGTTGACGATGCGTGGAAGTCCGAGAATTGGGAACGGAGGGTCGTCAGGATGCACGCACATGTCAATATCATACTTGTCGCAGATAGGCATGATAGCCTCGAGCCAAGTCTTCATATTGTCCTGCAGCTGTTCCTTTGTCACACCGTCATACAGCGCCAGCAGTTCGCGGAAGAGTTCTACAGGTCGTTCGTCACCCTCCTTGAAGTTGCCCGAAACGAATCCCTGTGTCTTGATAACGATATTCTCTACGAGTTCGCGGTCGTATGCCGGAGTAGCCTTAGCCTTAATCTCAGCCACCTCAGCCAGAATGTCGCGCTGCCAGTCAGCATGCTCCTTCTCAAACTCCTTCCACTCAGCTTCAGCCCCTTCGCGCTTCAGGATGTGTATGTCGAAGTAAGCAAACTCCGCCCAGTTGAAGTAAAGGTTGCTCGATCCGTTAGGGTTTTCGTGCAGAAGGTCAGTGCGAGCCCAGTCGAGCACAGGCATGAAGTTGTAGCACACGCAGTGTATGCCCTCTTTGCCGAGATTCTCCAGCGACTCCTTATATACCTCAATCTGGCGTTCGCGGTCAGGTCCGCCATATTTTATAGCTTCAGTAACAGGCAGTGACTCTACTACGCTCCAGCGCATGCCGTACGACTCGATATACTCGCGCAGGTCGCGTATCTTCTCCTGAGTCCACACCTCGCCCAGCGGCACGTCATGCAGAGCGGTCACGATGCCCTCTACGCCTATCTGTTTCAGCATGGCAAGCGTAATCTTATCGTTCTTGCCAAACCATCTCCAAGTTCTTTCCATAGTATACTAATAATATTGGTGAAGAAGAAAAAATTACATACAAGTCACGTTAAATCCACCATCAACCACAGCCACTGTGCCAGTTACGAACTTAGCCGCGTCAGACATGAGATAGTGTATAGTACCGCAGAGCTCTTCAGGTTCGCCCATTCGTGAGAATGGAGTCTGTCGGATGACGTCGTTGCCACGCTGTGTGTATGTTCCGTCAGGATTAGTCAGGAGCGAGCGGTTCTGCTCAGTGATGAAGAATCCAGGAGCGATGGCGTTGACACGTATGCCCTCACCAAACTTTCGTGCAGCCTCCTGAGCCATCCATGCAGTGAAGCTGTTGATGCCAGATTTTGCTGCGCTGTATCCGCACACGCGTGTGATAGGGCGGAAAGCCGACATAGATGAGAAGTTTATGATAGAGCCTTTGCCCTGCGCTACCATAGGCTTGAGGAATATCTGTGTAGGGATGACAGTGCCAGTGAGATTCAGATTGAGCACAGTCTGGAACTGCTCAGGAGCGAGGTCGAAGAATGTCTGGTCAGGACCGACAGTTGCTCCAGGCATGTTTCCGCCAGCAGCGTTGAGCAGTGTGTCTACGCGTCCGTATTTCTCTACTATATAGTCGCATGCTGCCTGCATCTGCTCAGCGTCCATGACGTCCATCTTTACGAACTCGCATACGCCTCCAGCAGCAGTCACGTCAGCTACTATCTCTGCGCCGACAGCCTCTTTGCGTCCGCCGATAATAACCTTTGCGCCTTCGAGAGCAAGATACTTGGCTATGCAGCGGCCGAGAATGCCGGTGCCGCCAGTGATGACTACGACGTAGTCTTTGATATCAAATAGTTTGTTCATGGTGTTTCTTGTGTTATGATTTTATGTGTGCCAGCCTTCTGTTTGTGGCATGTCGCACATTGAAGCTGATTTAGGATAAACTAAAAAAGCACTGTCCCAGGTCCTGGAACAGCGCTTTATGTCATTTGTCAAATAATCATGCAAATTAGAGAGCGCCATTGAGTTCGGCACCTGCCTTAAACTTAGCAACCTTCTTTGCTTCAATCTGAATCTTCTCCTTTGTTGCTGGGTTGATTCCCTCACGAGCAGGACGCTCGTTAACTGAGAATGTACCGAAACCAACAAGAGCAACCTTGTCGTTTGCAGCGAGAGCCTCCTTGATAGCTACGAGAGTAGCGTCGAGAGCCTTCTTTGAGTCTGCCTTTGTAAGACCAGCAATTGCTGAAATCTTGTCTACTAATTCTGACTTGTTCATAATCTCTATTTTTGTGTATAGTAAATAAATTGTATTTGTCTGTGCATTTTCTTCCGCAAATTTAACACTAAACTTTCATAATCCAAACAAAATTGTCAAAAAAGTTATTAAAATCAACGAAAAAACCGCGTTTTAGCGCCTATTATAGGGAAATTAGGGACTTTTTTTGTACTTTTGCGCATAATTTCAAAGCACAGACAATTATGTTCAGACAAATACCACCTATCACTAAGCATCTGCTTATCATAAACATACTTGCCTTTCTGGCGCATTATGTGCTGGGGCAAAGAGGGTTCAGCATGAACGACATGTTCGGGCTGCACTTCGTTATGGCGCCTGACTTCCATATATACCAGTTCTTTACGTATATGTTCATGCATGCCAACCTCAGCCATCTCTTTTTCAATATGTTCGCACTGTGGATGTTCGGATGTACTATTGAGAGAGCTTGGGGCTCGCAGAAATTCCTTGCTTATACGCTGATTTGCGGAGTAGGAGCAGGCTTTTTCCAGGAGGCAACACAGTTTATATCATACGCAGTGCAGGGACTCGCAGCTTACGATACCGTAAATTTGGGCGGAATAATCATGCCGATGGAGCAGTTTCTGAACCAGTGGAATACTGTTGGATTCTCAGGTGCTGTCTACGGAATTCTCCTCGGCTTCGGTATGACATACCCGGAAGAACGTATCTTTATATTCCCTCTGCCCGTGCCGATTAAGGGAAAATGGTTCGTGTGCATCTATGCCGCAGTAGAGCTGTTCTCAGCCCTCGGCACTTCAAACGATAATATAGCGCATATCGCACACCTTGGCGGTATGGTTGTGGGCTATATCATCATACGCTACTGGAAATATCAGTATGCTCATCAGAACACATTCAGAGGATGGGACGGATATGAAGTAGGCGGAAAGCAAAGCTTGGCAGACAGAATAAGAGGCTGGTGGGATAAGGCTCAGATGGAGCGCCGCCGCAAGAAACAGCAGCATGACTATCGCCACAACCCGATGAACGATGAGGATGCTAAGGAGAAACAGCGTCAGCAGGAGATAGACCGTATACTCGATAAAATCAAGAAAAGCGGATACGACTCGCTGACGGCAGAGGAACGCCAGAAACTCTTCGACCGCAAGTAACTCCGTTGCGTGCGGATAGCGAGGCAGAAACGTGAGAGGCATGGTGCAGCGGCTATGTGTTTGATGTCTTGCAGGGCATCAGACGGAGCGGCTAATCCTATTGAAATTCTCATCAGATTCCCGAGAGCTTCGATTCCAGAAAGGAAGCTCGTATTTTCGGACGCTGCATGTGGCATGATAAACGCAGGCATATTGCTGCGTTAGTGTTCGCAGCGAGATAATCAGCTGATGGTGTCATGCGGTTCAAGACTATCAAAGTTTAATATGTACGGGTTGCGCGTATACACATAATGCATGCTCGCGCATAACGTCAGAAGTAGAAACACATAAAATCAGATGCGGAAATACAGCAGCCTATAGGCTCTCTAACGATGGCCTGTAGGTTTTTGTATTTGTGATGACAAAACGGAATGAAGAAAGTAATATGCAGGCTGCTGGCATGCGCTAACATCATTGTCATAGCAGGGATGTTAGCTACAGGATTTGCTGGGTGTATCAATCCGGCACATCATCCCTATCTGTCGCTGATAGGATTCGCATTTCCTGCATTCCTGCTTGCCAATCTTCTGTTTGTTGTTGTATGGGTTTTTGTTCGCCCGGTTTACATGCTCTTGCCTGCCGCCGGACTGATGCTTGCTTACTCGCCCGTAAGGAGCTATTCGCCTGTTAACATCACAGAGGAGCCTCCAGCAGGAGCCCTGAAGGTTCTATCCTATAATGTTTTCTACTTCAATTCTGACAATCTGCCGCCTGATGTGCCTAATCCCATATTGAAGTATCTCATTGCTTCAGAGGCAGACATAATCTGCTTGCAGGAGTATGTGCCGCTCGTGGGGCAGGATTCGTTGCTCAGAGAGATGGATAGAATATATCCCTACATGGCTGTAATGGCGTCTGACGGATATGTCGCAGCAGGAGGAACAAGACTCGCCATATATAGCAAATATCCCATAACGGAGCAAGAACGCATAGACATAACTACGCGTGGCAATACGCTTGGTGTCTTTACCGTCGATGTCAACGGCAAACCAGTGCGTGTGATCAATGCACACCTCGAAACTGTAGGTTTCTCAAAAGAAGAGAAAACACACTTCAGCGAAATAGTGCATGGAGTGAGTGAAAAGGAAGAAATGAAGCATAAGTCGCGCGTCTTGCTTGACAAACTGGCGGAATCGGCAAAGATTCGTGCTCCGCAAGCCGACGAAATAAATGCCTACATAGAGCGTCATGCAGGAGAGAGAATTATCTTCTGTGGCGATATAAATGACCATCCGCTCTCGTATGTGCGACAAACTATTGCTGAAAACCTAACCGACTGCTACCGCGAAACAGGACGATGGATGGGATATACTTTTGAATACCACTCCATGTATGTGCGCATTGACAATATCATGTGCTCAGAACACTTCACTCCATACAGCTGTACAGTCGATAAAAGCATCAGAGAGTCCGATCATTACCCCATTTATTGCTATTTGAACGACTAAACAGCGCAGAAAGAAGCTCCTTTTCTTACTATTTTGAAAAAATAACTTTGATTTTTCTTTTATTTAAATAAAAATAACTAACTTTGCACGCGTATTGTGTATTAACTACGACGATAAAAAACAAAATAAAATAATAACAAAATGCAAAACAAAGGAATTGTAATCGTTACAGCTGTCCTCCTGACGCTGGCTAGCATCTTCTACCTTTCGTTCTCTGTAGCTACAAGCTACTATGACAGCAAGGCAAGCAAGATCGAAGACCAAATCGCACAGCAGGACTACAAGGATTCAGTGAAGTATCTTGGCGTTTACACCTACCAGAAGTGTCTCGAGACACAGATCGGTCTTGGTCTTGACCTCAAGGGAGGTATGAACGTGATACTTGAAATCTCAGTACCTGACGTAATCGAGGTGCTCGCTGACCACAAGACAGACGCTGCCTTCGTAAAGTCAATGGCAGAGGCAAAGAAAGAAGAAGAGTCAAGTCAGTCTGACTTCATCTCTCTCTTCATTAAGGCTTATCAGAAGAATGCTCCAGGACATCGTCTTGCTGAAATCTTCGCAACACAGCAGCTGAAGGGCAAAGTTTCTACACAGAGCACAGACAAGGAAGTTGAGGAAGCTCTCCGTGCAGAAGTTCAGGCTGCTATCGACAACTCATTCAATGTAGTACGTAACCGTATTGACAAGTTTGGTGTTGTTCAGCCTAACATTCAGAAGCTCGAAGGACAGGAAGGACGTATCATGGTTGAAATGCCAGGCGTTCGCGAGCCAGAGCGTGTTCGTAAGCTCCTCCAGGGTTCAGCTAACCTTGAATTCTGGGAGACATACAACTCTCAGGAGGTTATACCATACCTCTCACAGCTCGACCAGCGCATCGCTAACATCGCAACAGAGCAGGTTGACTCTGTAAAGGCTGAGGCTGCAGAAGCTGCTCCAGCTGACACAGCAAAGGCTGCAGAACAGCCTAAGTTCCAGATTAAGAAGGAAGAGGCTAACGCAGCTGGTGTTGCAGCACAGGCAGGTAAGTCTACAGAAGAGCAGATTGAAGAGGCTAAGAAGCGTAATCCACTCTTCGCAGTGCTTCAGCCAACAGGTGCTGGCAGCCTTTCTCTCGTAGCTTATGCTAACGCACGTGATACTGCTTACATCAACGGTATACTCAACTCACCAGAAGCAAAGCAGATTATTCCTTCTGACTGCAAGCTCCTTTGGAGCGCTAAGCCAGCAGACGGCATCGACGCAAAGAATATTTTCGAACTCCATGCACTCAAGGTTACAACAGCCAACGGACGTGCTCCGCTGGAGGGTGACGTAATCGTAGACGCTCATGATGAGTTTGATAACTTCAACCGTCCATGCGTTTCTATGCAGATGAACTCTGAAGGCGCTCGCCTCTGGGCACAGCTGACAAAGGCAAACGTTGGCAAGGCTGTTGCTATCGTACTCGACGGAGTAGTTTACTCTGCGCCACGCGTAAACAGCGAGATTGAGGGTGGTAACTCACAGATTTCTGGCAACTTCACTATCGAAGATACAAAAGACTTGGCTAACACTCTGAAGTCAGGCCGTATGCCTGCTCCTGCACGCATCGTTCAGGAAGAAGTAGTTGGTCCTACACTCGGTGCTCAGTCTATCCAGCAGGGTCTTACATCATTCGTAATCGCTTTCATAGTGCTCTGTCTCTATATGATTATGATGTACGGCTTCGTTCCTGGTATGATGGCTAACAGCGCTCTTATCGTTAACCTCTTCTTCACAGGTGGTATCCTCGCTTCGTTCCAGTCAGCACTCACAATGCCTGGTATCGCAGGTATCGTGCTTACACTCGGTACAGCGGTTGATGCTAACGTGCTTATCTACGAGCGTATTAAGGAAGAGTTGCGCAAGGGTCTGAACCTCAAGGAGGCTCTCCGTGCTGGTTACAGCAACGCCTTCTCTGCTATCTTCGACTCTAACCTCACTTCACTCATCACAGGTGTAATCCTTCTGACCATCGGTACAGGTCCTATCAAGGGCTTCGCTACAACATGGATCATTGGTATCTTCTGCTCATTCTTCACAGCTGTGTTCCTCACACGTATCGTTTACGAGAACCGTCTGAACAAGAACAAGTGGATGAACCTCACATTCGTGACAGGTGTAAGCAAGAACTTGCTGCAGAACACCAAGTTCCACTTCATGTCAATCTACAAGCGCAGCTACACAATCTACGGCATCGCAGCACTCATATTCGTGATTTCATTCTGCGTACGCGGTCTGTCACGCTCAATCGACTTCACTGGTGGACGTAACTATGTTGTGACATTCGAGAAGTCAGTAGAGCCAGAGCAGGTACGTGAGGCACTTGAGGGAGCTTTCGAGGGATATAACGCTACAGCGCTTGCTCTCGGTACTGACGGCAAGACAATCCGTGTTTCAACAAACTACAAGATTGAGTCTAACGACCCATCAGCAGATGATGAGGCAGAGACAATCCTCTATAACGCACTCAAGAAGGCAGAACTTATCAACCAGCCAAATGTAGACGTATTCAAGAACCCTGACCTCCGCGAGGGTGGTTCAATCATCTCTTCTACAAAGGTGGGTCCTTCTGTAGCTGAGGATATCACTTATGGTGCTATCGTTTCAGTTATCGTAGCGCTTATCGCAATCTTCCTCTACATCCTGCTCCGCTTCCGCAACGTAGCGTTCTCAGTAGGTTCTGTAGTGGCACTTGGATTTGATGCTCTCGTTGTAATCGGTCTCTACTCACTCCTGTATGATATTCTCCCATTCTCACTCGAGATTGACCAGACATTCATCGGTGCTATCCTTACTGTGATTGGTTACTCTATCAACGATAAGGTGGTAGTATTCGACCGTATCCGTGAGAACCTCAAGCTGCATCCAAAGCAGGATCTGCAGGTGACATTCAACTCATCTATCAACCAGACTCTTGCTCGTACAGTTAATACATCACTCTCTACACTCATCGTTCTCTTGTGTATCTTTATCCTTGGTGGTAACAGCATACGCAGCTTCTCATTCGCGATGATTCTTGGTGTAGTATTCGGTACACTCTCTTCAATCTTCGTTGCTGCTCCTACAGCATACCTCACACTCGGTAGAAAGATTAAGGAGAATGTTGCAGAGAAATAATTCTCATCGAGTAATATAACATGTAACATATCGTTAAGGGCTATCGCTAACAGGCGGTAGCCCTTATTCTATTCAGTGAATCACAGCCGCCTGGATATTAACGGCTTTATTTAATGCAATAGAGACATACGACAGTGAAAGTAAAGGCACAAATAGGACAAAATGTGCAAAAGAATATCATAATATCATCAATTTGTAAAACTTTATTAATCAAGAGTATACGAGTGTCATAAATATTTATTAACTTTGCACGGTAAAGTTTAATTTAATAGTCAATAGACAACAAAAAATGAAGAAAACGTTAGTTGATCTGTTCGAGGAATCCGTAAGGAAATACCCTAAGAACACCTTCCTACTCGAGAAGACAGGCAAGAAGTTTGAGCCTACAACATACGAGGAGGTACATGAGAAAGTATACAAGTTAGGCGCAGGCCTTCAGGCTTTAGGCGTAAAGAAGGGCGATACAATGGCTCTTCTTAGCGAGGGATGCAACATGTGGATTATTGGTGAGCTCTCAATGTTCTACGCTGGAGCAGTTAATGTGCCTCTCTCTATCAAGCTCGAGGAAAGCAATGATTTGCTCTTCCGTCTTATCCATGGTGATGTTAAGTATATCATGGTGTCAGGCACACAGCTGAAGAAGATTCGCCTTATTAAGGACCAGTTGCCAGAGGTGAAGCAGATTATCGTTCTGAACGAGCAGGAAACATACGAAGAGCGTGAAATCGCAGTAAGCGAAGTTATGGCTATGGGTGAGAAATTCCTTGCAGAACATACAATGGAAGAATTCCTCGCTGTGGCACAGTCTATACAGAACGACGACAACGCTACTATCACATACACCAGCGGAACTACAGCAGACCCAAAGGGTGTTGTGCTTACACACCGCAACTATACATCAAATGTAGAGCAGTCGCTCACACTTATAGATATCAACCAGCACTGGCGCACACTCATCATCCTGCCGCTTGACCACTGTTTCGCACACGTTGTAGGCTTCTATATCATGATGTCACAGGGTGCAACAGTAGCTACAGTACAGGTAGGTCGCACTCCGCTGGAGACACTCAAGAACATCCCATTGAACATAAAGGAGGTGAAGCCACACTTCATCCTTTCTGTTCCTGCTATTGCAAAGACATTCAAGAAGAATGTAGAGAATGCTATACGTGCAAAGGGTGAAACAACTGTTAAGCTTTTCAATATAGGTATGAAGGTTCGTCAGCTGTATTTTGGCGACAGCAACCTTGACTCTAAGGGATGGCGCATCATTCTTAAGCCTGTTGTAGCACTCTTCGATAAGCTTATCTTCAGCAAGGTTCGCGACAATTTCGGTGGCGAGTTGAAGTTCTTCGTAGGTGGCGGTGCATTGCTCGACAAGGAACTGCAGAAGTTCTACATCGGCATCGGTATACCTATGTTCCAGGGTTATGGTCTTTCAGAGGCTACACCAGTGCTCTCTTCTAACGGTCCGGAGAAATATCGTTTCGGTTCAAGCGGTAAGCTTGTTCAGCCACTTGAGTTGAAGATTTGCGATAGCGACGGCAAGGAACTGCCATTAGGCGAGCAGGGCGAAATCGTTGTTAAGGGCGAGAACGTCATGGCTGGCTACTGGAAGAATCCAGAGGCTACAGCAGAAACCGTTAAGGATGGCTGGCTTTACACTGGCGACCTCGGTTATATGACAGCAGAGGGACTGCTCTATGTTAAGGGACGTTTCAAGAGTCTTCTTATCTCAAGCGACGGTGAGAAATATTCTCC
>JAFPAS010000298.1 GCA_017424205.1 Prevotella sp.
AACGAAAAAAACTCCTGCAATGATATATCCCCAATGCTTTTTCAGTTGGAAGCCTTTCTTTTTTTCAATCTTTATATCCATGATAAATTGTTGTTTATGAGTTGATTGATTAGTTAACGATGACGCATTCTCATTTCTCCTTTGTAATATCGAGCCATACGTTCCTTTAGCACTGCCATCAGACGGCTTTGCAAAAGCAATGCTCTGCTGTTTAGAAGTGATGCAGCTGATGTTTGCAGGTCTATTGCTGTTACTAATCCTTCTTCATACTGTCCTCTAACTAATGCATAAGCAAGACTGTCGCTTACAACTTTTTTCTCCATCTGCTCTGACTCCTTCATATATCCATTGCAATCAAGTACGGCTTCAATATACAATTTCTGAAGTTCTAAGCGTTTCTGATTATAGTTTTCACATGCAAGATGATAATTATTTCTTGCTCTGCGAATACTTGACAATGTGCTTAGACGATTAAAAATTGGTATACTGAGTGTTGCGCCAATATATTCACCCCCATTATTTCTGAATTGCTGACTGAAAGACTTGACATTATCCACTTGCAACGTTTTATTGTATGACGTGCTTATACCAGCACTAACATACAAGGTTGGCAAGAGAGAAGCACGAGTCTGACGCAGGTTATGAAGGGCTGACTGCTGTGCATTATATGACATCTGTAATTCTGGATTATGCTCCGAGACTTCGTCTGTTATTCTACTATCAGAAGATGTACATAACATGGCATACAATTCGTCTGTTTCGAGTGACACTTGCAGTGTGTCGCACAAAGGATAGTTCATCTCTTTCTTCAAGGCGAGCATAGCTGTTGAGAAACTATTCTGGTTGTGTATCAGCGAATAGTCATCTGCTGAGCACTGAGCCTCCACCTGAGCTAAATCAGCTATACTTTTACGTCCCAATTCTACTAACATTTTTGTTTGTCGAAGCGTCTGTTTGCTTTCATCACATTTTGCCTTTGACATAACAACCATGCCATGATAATAAAGAACATTGATATATGCCTGAAAAGTAGCAAGAGCAGTCTGGTCACTCTGCTTTTGCACAGCATTTTTTCCCATAAGAAGATCTGCCTTGGCTGCTCGTAAAGCATGCACACGGGCAAAGCCATCGAAAACAGGAAGGCTGGCAGACAAAGCATAATTATTATAGAATGTACTTACGTCTGTATACGTATTTGTTTCAGGATCAATGGCACGTCCAAAATTATATTGTGCTCCAATTTGGGCTGATACACTGGGGAGAAAACTTCCTATGGCCTCCTGCTTGTTTGCACAGTAAGTGTCATAGTTTATACTTGCTATGCGAACCGCATGATTATGCTCCACGGCATAGTCGACACACTGCCACACTGTCCATGCAGTCTGCGAACAAACCGGAAGCACAACCGCGGTAAATAATATAATACAGATTTTTCTCATTTCGTTGTCTTTTGATTTCATCGGCAAAATTAATGCATTGTTATATTTCATGCAACGTTTTGACATGCCTCACAATGCTGATTGTCCAAATTATGGACAGTTTTATGTCACATAATTAGACATTACGTTCATACGGCATCTGTTTTCAGAGAAAAAACATTATCTTTGCATGCAAAAGATATCAACATGAATAAATACAATTCAATACTTATAGTCGATGACAATATTGCAATACATACCGCATTGCAATTCTGTCTTGAAACCACATTTAAGAATATCAAATCATTATCAGACCCTAATGATATATTAAAAACATTAGCACAAGAAGAATTTGATATTGTATTGCTTGATATGAACTTCACCCTCGGTACAAATACTGGACAGGACGGAATTATGTGGCTAAGGGCTATAAAAAAGCGACATCCACAACTACCAGTCGTGTTACTCACTGCATATGCAAATATCCAACTGGCTGTAAAGGGAATGAAATATGGTGCTGCAGATTTTATAACAAAGCCATGGGATAATGATGAACTAACACGCAAACTGAAGGATGCCATTGACAACAACCTGGCAATAGAGACACTCGACCAAGCGGAAGCCGAACATATAAGGAAGGCTATCAGCCTCTGTCATGGCAATCTGTCAAAGGCTGCAGAGATGCTGAATATTTCAAGACAAACTCTATACAACAAAATAAAGAAATTAGAAGAGTAATATGCACATCTGGGAGATAATATTAATCGCAACTGCCATAGTTGCAATTGCAACACTGATAATAAGACATCAGATATCCTTGAAAAGACGTGCATATCTGATGAGGGAGGCGATAAATAATAGAGACTACAGCTTCAAATTATCTACAAGCGGACTATTATTTGGAGACAAAGCAATGCAGCAGGCACTCAATGCCATGGGAGAAATCATTAAGGAGCAATCTAACAGAAGCGAGGTTGACTCATGGAGAAACTTGTCAAGGGTGCTTACGCACGAGATCATGAACACGACTGCACCAATAGCAAGCATCAGTCAGGCACTATTAAATCAGGAAGAAATAAAAGGAACACGCACAGAGAAAGGATTGGAAACAATAAACACCGCTGTACATCATCTGAATGTGTTTATAGAAAGCTATAGAAAAATGTCGCAATTAGACGACCCTAATTGTTCGCTGTTCCCTGCTGATGAGTTCTTTAAGCAAATCACATCTTTATTCACTCAGGTTAATTGGAATATTGAAAATAAAAATGTCAGCAGTCTATTCGCTGATCAGACAATGCTACATCAGGCTGTTGTAAATATCGTTAAGAATGCTGTTGAGGCGAAGGCCAAAAATATAGGCATCAAAATAGACATGACTACTACTGATGACAAAAAGAAATACACTGATATATATATAAGCAATGACGGCACGACTATTCCTCCTGATATTGCAAAAATAATTTTTATTCCGTTCTTCACCACCAAAAGCTACGGTACAGGCATAGGGCTTGCACTTTGCCGCCAGATTATAGTCACATTAGGTGGAGACATAGAACTCACAGACTCGCCATACGCAAATTACAACACAACATTCCGTGTCCGATTACCTTATAAAGGTAAATAGATAAAAACAAGCATCTCCGTCTTTTATTGCACTGGCAATAGTGACGGAGATGCTTGTTTTATATTTTACATTCTACATCTTTGCAGAGTATATCAACAAATAACTTGTCTACTTGTCAACTCGTCTACTTGTCTACTCGTCTACTTGTCTACTAATCCAATCACCCCCGCTTCTTAGCAAGATTAAAATTATAGTATGCCTCATCGCCGGTGATATTCTTGACAACCTTCAGGAATGGTGGCATCTTCACATCCGCATGGCATGACATGCCCTTCGTCTCGAGAATGACAAGTCCGCCGTGTGGTTCTGTATATGTGTCGAGTTCGAAATGCTGGCCCTGCCAGATGAAACTGCGGCGATGCTTGCGTATAGTGGTGCGATATGGGTCGGCCTGCTGCAGGAGCGACTCATACAATTGGTTGCTGACCTGGCGTTCGGTGACCAGCTTCTCCTTCGACGACAGCGTGCGTGTCGTGGTGTGGATATTAAGTGTCTGGCCGTTTAGGCGTCGGCGTCGCAGACGAACCTCACAGTCAGGGTCTGCCACAAGATAGGTCTGCGTTATCTCGCTGTCGATGGTCGGCGGCAGTTCGCCTGTCACCTCTACGATGTATTTGCATTCGTCTTTAATTGGGAGAGGGAGTTCAAGCACCTGAGAGATTTCCTCAAGCACATGATTGAGTTTGCGCTCAAAGTCGTAGTTGTTGTCTATGACACGCAGATGCGGATGGCATGACCATGCGTCGAGCACCTTGCGGTCTAAAGAACGGGCTATGCGCAGGCCTTCCTCGTTAGCCTGTTCATAGCGTTGCGCATTGTTCTCTGTCGTATAGAACTGCTCTGCTCCGTCTGCGGCTGACACAAGATGAAGCACGGCATCGTATCGGTGGAGCAGCTGCTGCATTGTCTGTCCGACACGGTCGGCAAGCTCTTGCCACATCTCCGGCGAGATGTAGGCTGAGATATCCATTGTGCCACGGTCGCAGATGACAACACAGGGCTGCTGCGGCGCTACGGTTTCTGCCATGCGTATGATGCTATCTTCTAACGCCAACTGCATCTGCAGGATGACAAGTTCGCCTTCATAATAGAATGCCTTATTGTCGGTCATGTAGTTCCAGCCCGACTGGGTTATCATGGTCGGCACTTCTGGCACGGTGAACACCTTGTAGCCTATGTTCGAGAAGTATTCTGTAACACGGACAAGCGCCGTAGTCTTACCAGCACACGGACCACCTGTAAGCACTATTTTCTTTATATCTGCCATATTCGTCTACTATTAGCTTTTCCTCTTTTATCTGTTTTCCATTATCTGTTCCTGACGCTTACGTATATAGCGTATCTTAGAACAGAGAACATCAAACTGTGTCTGCAGAGAATCGCGATGTATGCGTTGCAGAGTAAGTGATGTTAATTCCTCGGCAGTTGCCTCGCCTTGAGCCTTGCGCTCCATTACGAATTTTTCGAGCTCAGCAAATCGTTCCTTCTCTATCTCCAAAAGCGAGTCGACACGTGCCAGTGCTTTCTGCGACTGGCGGAGCGATGCGTCCTGATAAAGTATCAGGGCTTCTCTACGCTCTTTGATAGCCTTGGGGAAACGGCTTCTCAAAGTATCTATCTGAGCAAGGCAGGCACTGTCATTACCATTTTTGAAACTGGTGCGAATTTCTGTCATCAACTCAAGGATTTCATGTTCCTGACTATCCTTGCAACATATAAGTAAACCAGAAACCACAATTAAAGCAATTATACTTCTCTTCATACTATGTATATTATTATATTCGAATTAATTAATCTGAATCAAGCAACACGTCATTTTAATCATAAAAAACAGCGCAAGACACATAACATGCACAAAAATACAAAAATTAATTCATATCAATAACTTATTTTGGTATATTTTATAAAAAAAATGACATTTTCTTTTGATTTGGATAAATTATTATTATCTTTGCAAAAGAAAATCTATTTTTATTATATTATAACTAACTTATCAAAATCAAGTAACAACAATGAACTTTACAATTTCAGTAAAGAGACTTTGTATGCTGACAATGCTCAGCGTATTCTGTCTCGTGTCGTTCGCTCAAAGTTCTGTCACGGGTATCGTGAAAGACAAAACGGGTGAACCAATTGTTGGTGCCAGCATCCTTATCAAAGGCACATCAACTGGTACAGTTACAGACATCAATGGTAATTTTACCATCCAGAAGGCTAACCCTTCTGATGTCTTAGTTATCTCATCTATCGGCTATGCTAACCAGAATGTAAAGGTTGGAAACCAGACAAAGCTGAATGTCGTGCTTCAGGACGACATGGCAAACCTTGAAGAGGTTGTTGTGATTGGTTACGGCACAATGAAGCGTCGCGACCTCACTGGTTCTGTAGCATCTGTAACAGGTGAAGCTCTTGCTAAGAACCCTGTGTCAAACATCGCTGAAGCACTTCAGGGACAGCTCCCAGGTGTAAACGTAATCTCACAGGACGGACGACCAGGTGCAACTATGTCTATCCGCGTTCGCGGTGGAGGTTCTATCACACAGTCTAACGAACCTCTCTACGTTGTTGACGGCATGCCGGTTGACCGCATCGACGACATCCCAGCTGACAATATCGAGAGCATCGACGTGCTGAAAGACGCTGCTTCTACTGCTATCTATGGTGCACGTGGCGCTAACGGTGTTATCCTTATCACAACAAAGAACGCTAAGGCTGGCAAGGCTATCGTGAAGTATTCTACATACTATCAGCTCAGACCTGCACCAGAGCAGCTCGACGTACAGAGCGCATACGAGCATGTTATGCACAACTGGGGATATGCTACAGCATACGGTGAAACATACGGCGACGGCGTTGCACGCTACTACGGACTCGGTTCTAAGTACGGCAACCATATCAACGAATATAAGAACGTTGAAGCACATAACTACATGGACGATGTGCTCCGCACTGGAAACATGTGGAATAACGACCTCACTATCAGCGGCGGTACAGAGCGTACAAAGTATATGGCTACTGCAAGCTACATGAACAACAAGGGTAATCTCGTGAATTCCGGATTCCGTCGTTGGAACATCAACCTCAAGCTGCAGCAGGAACTTACACGCAACCTCACTCTCGACCTCAACGCTCGATACACAGAGATGCAGTTCAAGGGCCACCGCTATAACTATGCTACTGAGGCTTACCGCTATCGTCCTATCGACAATCCGCTCGGTTCTGGCGATCCTACTGACCTCGGCATGGGTTCAGCTTCTGTAGAAGAGAACTACAACCCTGTCAGCATCGTAAACGACGCCGACAACCTCCGCGACGTTTACCGTCTCAACCTCACATCAGGACTGACATGGAAGGTAATCAAGGGCC
>JAFPAS010000299.1 GCA_017424205.1 Prevotella sp.
GATACTAATATACACGCCTTCATCGCTGTCATGCTATACTTCCCAGTGAATGTCAATGTCAATCCAAACAGAACAACACCTGTTCTCTTCATCGCAAAGGGTGACCAGCTAGGAATCAATAGCTCACTGACTGGACAGAAAGAAACTATTGCCGCACAGGCAGATTTCAATATACAGGACTCTCGCATCATTCCAGGAGAAACAGCATACGCCATCCCTGTCATAATTAAATCAAGCCAGAATATTCACTACATCACTAATCTCGCTATAAATACACCAGCATACACACAATACAAAATACTCAGCGCAGGTATTAATGCCAACATACTCATCATAAAATCTATTGCCATCAATTTTACAGTACAAAGAAAATACAACACATACACTATATATCTAAACACACCGGACGACTTCATTATCACAACGGAAGGAGCTGACGCAACACTCGGCTCACTACTCAGAACTGTCGTCAATCCTGCCGTAATGCCGGCTGACGGAACATCATACATACAGAAAATAACAGAAGCAACGCTCAGCACATATAACGAGGATGCCGGAGCATACGAAACTCGTATATACAAGAATACTAACAACGCATATCTGCTCTATACGAAAGACGGAGTAAACTTCTCTAACAACACTCCACCAGAAAACAGACCGCTCTCACTCGTCATAAATAATAGCAGCTCGTCATTTAAAATTAAAGCAACTTTCCCGTATTACAAGGAATTGCAGACGCCTGTATATCTCGAGAAAACTTTCATCGTGAATACTGCTGACTTCAACGGTAATGACAGCACTAAAATATATTCTATAAACATTAACTAATAAAAACTATGCTACACACAGAAAACGTAATCATGCAGAAAATCAGAATCTGCAACGACACCACAGAAAACTACAGAATCTATGCTGACGTCATAATAAACAAAAGCAGCGACAGCACACCAAGAAACCAGCACGGACAAATATCAAACGGAAAGGTGACTTATGGAGACGAACTGATTGCTACATTCAGCAGATACAACTCGCTCGAAATGAACTTCTATACTGAGCAACAAAACATACAGGCTGAAACGCTCACAAAGGTACAGCTGTTCATCAACGAAACTGAAGAATATATCAATGCCGGTTAAACAACATTTAAACAATAAATAATATGAACCTCAAGGAAATTAAATTTCAAGGACTCGAGCAGACCGAGACAATTGACATAACAAAAAAAGTAGGACAGGCACTCTTCTACGCTTCAAAAAACAAAAAGGGAGCAGAACTCGGAAGGAAAATATATCACGAAGGAGCAGACATCACACTTGACGAGGAAGAAAAGAAAATACTTCTCAATGCAGTAGACAAGATCTATGCATCATACGTCATCACACAGGCGGTAAAACAAGAAATATACGGTTAGGGGCGTTCTAAAAAATACGTCGATGCAAAGGTAATATTATTTAAGTTTCGCAAGTTCCGCTTGCCTTGTAGATAGAGGGAGGTAGATGACATTTGTCTTGTTACATGAAGATAGAAGGAGGTAGATGAAGATAAAAGGAGATAGATGACATTTGTTTTGATGCAGAACACCCGCTTGCCAAAGTATCGTCCTCTATCTTCGCCGCTGAAAGCGGCATATCTTCCTTTATCTTCCTATATCTTCTTAAAAAGTATCTTCCTATATCTTCTTAACATCCGAAACTTGAGTAATATAATATTTCAACAATTATGGCAAACGAAGTTAAATTTACTATCAATATCACTGACAACGGGTCAGCGAAAACGGTTACTGCTGATGCTGAGGAACTCGGAAAAACCATCGATAGCGTTAAGCAGGAAGCAGAAAAATTCACTGCCGAAACTGTTAAATGGGCTAATGCTGCACAAGCGGTGGAGACATTTGAACAGTCTATAACAACCCTCAGAGACACATGCACAGCGCTCACTGACGCATACCAGGCACAAATCGTCGCTGAAACAAAGCTCGACACCATCATGCAGCAGAGAATGGGAGCTACAGCAGATAATGTCAAAGCCATCAAAGAACTATGCGCAGCACAGCAGCAAATAGGTGTCATCGGTGACGAAGTACAGCTCGCAGGAGCACAGCAAATCGCTACATACATCAATCAGCAGGCTTCTCTCGAACAACTTATACCGGCTATGAACAACCTTATTGCACAGCAGAAAGGATTCAACGCATCACAGGAGGATGCTACTTCTATCGGTAATATGATGGGAAAAGCAATGCAAGGACAAACCGACGTACTCAAAGAAGTCGGTATTACCTTTACTGATGCACAAGCAACAATAATTAAGTATGGCACTGAGCAGCAGAGAGCAGCTACTATTGCACAGGTCATTACTGACAATGTCGGACAGATGAACCAGCAGCTCGCTATGACCGACGCAGGAAAACAGGTACAGCTCAACAATACGCTCGGAGATATAAAGGAAAGCATGGGAGGTATGGTACAGGCTGCGATGCCATTCGTCGAATTTGCAGCTATGACGGCTATGGCGGTTTCAGGAGCTGTAAAGTTCCATGCTTCTCTCATGGCCATTATCTCCGCTCATAGCATCATGTCAGTGAAAACCGCAGTCGTAACAGCTGCTACGAAAGCATGGACCATAGCACAGACTGCACTCAATGCCGTCATGAGTGCTAACCCTATCGGATTAGTCGTCATAGCTATAGGTGCACTCGTCGCAGCTGCCGTTGCCGCTTATAACAACTTCAAACCATTCAAAGACTGTGTAGACAGCGTTTGGACTGCAATTAAACAGCTCGCACAAGCCGTCGGTAATGCACTCGAACCTTACTTCAGAAAACTCTGCGCTACAATACAGCAGGCATGGGCATACCTGAAACAGCTCTTCGGATGGGATGACCCTGTCAAAA
>JAFPAS010000300.1 GCA_017424205.1 Prevotella sp.
ACTACAGATGTACTGTTTTTTCTCCGCCATACGTATAATTATTCCTACTCGAACTATCTGATTTCGTGAAGTATTTCAGAGAGTGTAGGATGTATGTGCACCATATCGTGCAACTGCTCCAGCGTGGTCTGCTTGCACATCAGCGCACTCACCTCCTGCACAATATCGGCTGCATGAGCTCCATAGACATGACAGCCTATGATACGTTCGGTCTGGCTGTCAGCCATGATTTTCAGCATGCCTTCTGTCTCGTTCATGGCGAGCGCCTTGCCATTGGCACGATAGTAAGCCTTACGGCATATATAGCTGATGCCACGCTCGCGGCACTGGTCTTCACTGAGTCCGACGCATCCCGCCTCTGGCATCGTAAATACTGCCGACGGCATGATGTCAAACGAGATGTTATCGTCTATGCCAAGCAGCTTGTTAACAACATGTATGCCCTGCATCGTAGCGGCATGCGCCAGCATGCAGCGGCCATTGCAGTCGCCTATGGCATAGATGTGCGGAACGGTTGTCCTCATATCGCTGTCGGTCTGTATGCCACTGCGTCCGTATGCCACACCCACTGCGTCAAGATTCAGCCCGTCGGTGTTCGGCATGCGTCCTGTGGCAAGCAGCACGGCATCGGCAGCTACTGTCTGCGGCTTTCCTTTCTTCTCAAAAGCCACTATGAGCGAGCCGTCATCAGCGCGTGAGATGCCACTCACCGCACTCTGCATATGGAATTCTGCTGGCATGGCCTTACGCAGACGTTTTGCCAGGTCGCTGTCGAGCATCGGCAGACACTCACGAGCATACTCTATCACCGTAACATCACTGCCGAACGCAGCAAAACACGATGCCATCTCCATGCCCACAACACCTGCACCTACAATGCACAGACGTTTAGGAACATAGTCAATATTGAGCATCTCCGTTGATGTCATCACGCCATCGAGCTCTGCGCCCTCTATCTCCAGCCGCTTAGCCTGCGATCCCGTAGCGATGATAATATGTTGCGCTGAATATTCCTCTCCGTCTGCTATAACCGTATGTGGCGCCACAAACGACGCACTGGCACGCACAACCGTCACGCCCTGTGCTGTCAGCAATGTATCTATGCCCTGCCTCAACTGGGCGACAACGCTCTGCTTGCGCTGTTGAACAAGCGGAAAACTGAAGTCGAACGAGAGGTCTTTTATACCAAATGTGTCGGCATGCTGAAGGTCGCGCAGCACAGCGGCATGGCGGCAGAATGTTTTTGTCGGGATGCAGCCGCTATTAAGGCATGTGCCGCCCAACTCCTCCTGCTCAAACAGTGTCACCGTGCGGCCGTGCTTAGCTGCATACTCAGCCGCCTTGTATCCTCCCGGACCGCCACCTATTATGATTATATCTGAATGTTGCATGTTTTAAGGTTATGAGATTATGAGGGGTTATGGGTTAAGGTTAATGGTTAAGGGTTAACGTTATCGTTTCCTTGTCAACTAAACAATTAACTCGTTTACTCGTCTACTTGTCAACTCGTCAACTAACAATCTCCTCGTCAACTAACAATTTCTTCTATCCCTTATATGTCAGTACTGGATTCTTTGCTGCCAACACATCGTCTACACGACCTATCGGTGTGTTGTGCGGAGCTGTCTTCAGAGTTTCAGGTTCTGTAGCTGCCTCTTCAGCTATCTTACGCATCACGCTGATAAACTCATCTATTGTCTCCTTGCTTTCTGTTTCGGTAGGCTCAATCATGAGGCTCTCATGGAATAACAGCGGGAAATAGATAGTTGGGGCATGATAGCCATAGTCGAGCAGACGCTTTGCAATGTCCATAGTTGTTACGCCTGTGCTCTTATCCCGCAGTCCGTCAAATACGAATTCGTGCTTGCATACAGTATCGATAGGCAGTTCGTAGAGGTCTTTCAACTGCTCTTTTATATAATTGGCATTGAGCGTAGCAAGCGGACCGACGTGTTTGATGTTCTCACGTCCCAGAGTCAGGATGTAGACATACGCACGCAGTGCCACAAGGAAATTGCCGTAGAATGCGCTTATCTGTCCGAGCGAAGTGGCTGGCGCCTCTTCTGTAGCAAACGATTCGGCTGCAGCTACATGTGGCGAAGGCAGGAACTGCTCCATGCCTTTACGCACACCTACAGGGCCAGAGCCTGGTCCGCCACCGCCATGTGGTGTCGAGAAGGTCTTATGGAGATTGATATGCATGACGTCAAATCCCATATCGGCAGGACGGCTCACTCCGAGCATCGGATTGAGATTTGCCCCGTCATAATACATCAGTCCGCCGCAGGCATGAACCATAGCAGTAATCTCTGGTATGCTGCGTTCGAAGAGTCCCAGCGTATTTGGGTTTGTCATCATCATTGCCGCCACATCATCGCCCAGCAATGGTTTCAAAGCCTCAACGTCAACGAGTCCGTCAGCATCTGATTTCACCTCTACAATCTCCAGTCCGCATATTGCTGCTGACGCTGGATTTGTGCCGTGAGCGCTGTCGGGCACAATTACCTTCGTGCGCTGAGTTTCGCCATTGTGCTCATGATACGCACGGATGGCCATCAGACCCACAAGCTCGCCATGCGCACCAGCATACGGATTGAGCGTAAACTCGCCCATTCCGGTCAGAGCGCACAATGCCTTCTGCAGTCCGCTATACACCTCCAGCGCACCCTGAACTGTAGCAATAGGTTGCAGAGGATGGAGCTGTGTGAATGCTGGCATAGCAGCTATCTCTTCGTTGATGACAGGATTATACTTCATCGTGCAGCTGCCCAACGGATAGAATCCGCTGTTCACACCGAAGTTATTATTGCTCAAATTGGTATAGTGGCGCACAACTGTCAGCTCGTCACACTCCGGCAGTTCGGCATCAGCCTCACGGCGCAGCATGCCTGGTATATCTTTCGTAGTGTACGCACCATAGTCTGCTTTCGGCAGAGAATATCCTTTTCGCCCTGCTTTCGAGAGTTCGAAAATCAAGTTGCCGTATAGTCTGTTATTCATATCTGCCCCTCCTTTATTATTGTTACAAACTGGTCTATCTGCTCACGGCTGTTCTTCTCGGTAGCCGCAAAGAGTATATCGTTTTCTGCTATCCTGACACCTGCCATGTAGCCTTGCTCCGCACAGCGCTGCTGCAATGCTGCGACATCGCCCTTATAGCGCAGCGCAAACTCATTGAAGAATGGCTTGTCGTATATCTTCTCAAACATCTGGGTCTGCAGCAGGCTGTCATGCAGGTAGTGTGCCGCTGCATACGATAGTTCTGCAGCTTCTTTCAGCCCTTCTTTTCCCATGAGTGAGAGATAGACTGTAGCATAAAGTGCCATGAGTCCCTGGTTCGAACATATGTTCGATGTGGCTTTCTGGCGGCGTATATGCTGTTCGCGCGCCTGCAGAGTAAGCGCGAAAACACGCTGTCCGCGGTTGTCGAGTGTCTGTCCCACTATGCGTCCAGGCATCTTGCGCATCAGTTTCTCTGTGCAGCACAT